>PXAQ01000012.1 GCA_003567095.1 Phycisphaerae bacterium | reverse complement strand
CACTCCGAATCACTGACAGGCATCCGTCATAACTTCCGGTATGTCCAGCCCACGATCTACAAGAAAGGATGACGATCATGCAGCTCAAGCAAAACATCATTGTACGCGTCTCCGATGCCCGCATTTCCGGAAACTCCGCGGCCCAACTGGTGACCTATTCGCTGGGCTCCTGTATCGCCGTATCCTTGTATGATCCTGAGCTTCGGATCGGCGCGATGATTCACTATCAGCTCCCCATCTCGGACATGGACCCGGAGCGCGCCCGGCGCGATCCGTTTATGTTTGCCGACACCGGCCTGGACCTGTTGATCGGCAAACTCCTTGAAAAAGGCGGCGATAAAAAACGCTTTAGTGTCAAGGCCGCCGGCGGGGCGGCGATGAATACCGGCCCCAAGGGCTTTGATATCGGCAAGCGCAACTTTTTGTCGCTGCGAAAAGTGCTTTGGAAGCACGGCATCATGATGAAAGCCCATGATGTCGGCGGCGCCAGCCCGCGGAATATGTACCTGGATATCGAAACCGGAACGGTGCTGGTTAAATCCGGCGGCGTCGAAAACCGCCTGTAAAGAGGTTCTATTGATGATCACGACAACCCAAGCGATTAAGGTTCTCATTGTTGACGACTCGGCCATTGTGCGTAAAATTTTGACCCAGGAGCTGGGCCGGCAAACCGGCATTGAGGTGGTCGGCGCCGCGCCGGACCCCTATATCGCCCGCGACAAAATCCTGCGTCTTGAACCGGATGTCTTGATACTGGATGTCGAGATGCCGAAAATGGACGGCATTACATTTCTCAAAAAGATCATGACACATCGTCCGATGCCGGTCATTATTTTCAGTTCGCTGACGCCCAAGGGCAGCAAGACTGCCATCGAGGCCCTTTCGGCCGGCGCGGTTGACGTAATTGGCAAGCCCGGCCAGTCCTACACCGTCGGCGATGCCTGCCAGGCATTGACACGGACGATCCGCTCCATCTCACGCAGTTCGACCGCCTATCGAACCGCGCCGCAGCAGTCTGCTGAGCCGGTGGTCATGGCCCAGCGCAGCGATCTGGTCGAGACCACGCACAAGATTCTGGCAATCGGCGCCTCGACCGGCGGTGTGCAGGCCCTGACCTGTGTCTTGAGCGCTTTGCCGGCCAATGCCCCGGGCACCCTTGTTGTCCAGCATATGCCGGCCCTGTTTACCCAGTCGTTCGCCGAGCGTCTCAACAAGGAATGTGCCGTGCAGGTCAAAGAGGCCCGCGACGGCGACCGTGTCCTGCCCGGAACGGTCCTGCTGGCGCCCGGCGGGTACCATATGCTGCTGCGCCGGTCCGGGGCGACCTACACCGTCGCCGTCAAGGACGGCCCGGCCGTCTGCCGCCAAAAGCCCAGCGTCGAGGTGATGTTCAATTCCGTCGCCAAGTACGCCGGGGCCAACGCCGTCGGGGCCATCCTGACCGGCATGGGCGATGACGGCGCAGGGGGGCTGCTGGCCATGCGCAACGCCGGCGCCCATACCATCGCCCAGGACGAGCAGACCTGTGTCGTCTTCGGGATGCCCAAAGAGGCCATCAATAAAGGAGGCGCCGAGGTCATTATTCCCCTGCCGAAAATCGCCCAGAGCTTGATACGATTTGTAAACTGAATGTCATCTGGCAACATCCCGGTTGAGGCGGCAATTATCCTTCGCGAGCCCGGAATACCATTGCATTTGTTCCCCAACACGGTACACTTAACAGCCGTTTATCAACCGGTAAAATGCCAGGGTTATCGTTGGGACACGGATGAAAGCACTGATATTGAGCGACGGAAAACCGGGACACGTCAACCAGGCCAGGGCGCTGTGCGGCCTGATGGGCTGGCCGTACCGGGAGGTTGTCGTGCGCTATCCCTTCCGCCCGGTCAAGGGGGCTGGGTATGTGCTGGATTGGCTGGGCGTGTGGACAGAAACGCCGTTTGTGCTGCACAGGCCGGACGACACGGACCACATACTCGGGCTAAACGAGGCCGCTGACGGCTGCGGGGTTATCGCAGCGGTCGGCTCGGCGGCCTACTACCCGGCCAAGGTCGCAGCCGGCACACGCCGCCTGCCGGCTGTGGCGCTGATGTATCCCAGGGGTTTCAAAAAGGACTTTGCCCACATACTGTGCCCGGCCTATGACCATCCACCGAACAAAGCCAATGTCACCGCGTTGCCGATTACGCTGTGTGGACGCGACCGGGCCTATTACGACGCCATGACCGAGGATTTCGGCCGCAGATTTGGCTATCGACTGCCCGCGGCGGGGGTGATTATCGGAGGCGATAACCACTATGAACGCCTCTGTCCCGAGCGTCTGGGCCGGCAGTTGGAAGCGCTGTTCGCTCTGACGCCGAACCATCAGCACTGGGTCACCACCTCGCGCAGAACCGGCAGTGCCGCCGAGGCGGTCGTTGAGCGTTTTGATTTTGATTACACACTGATCTTTTCGCGGCAGCAGTACAATCCGATTCCAGCTTTTTTGATGCTGAGCGATTATTTGTTTGTGACCAGCGACTCCGCGTCGATGCTCAGCGAGTGTGTCTGCACGGGCAGGGCCAAGGTTGAGGTGCTCAAAAACGTCACCCGAAAGAAGAGCAAGTTTGACGCGTTTCTGGACGACCTGCAGGCCCGCGGCTGTGTGCACCTTTTTGACGGTCAGCTGGGACAAGCTGACCAAAAAATCGACATCGGGCAGACGGTTCGTACGGCATTGGCAGATCTCGTCCCCGGCGAGGAGGCCGTGTGAAGATTGTCCAGCTTGTGCCGGAGTTGAATCAAGGCGGCGTCGAGCGGGGAACGGTCGAGCTGAGCCGTGAATTGGTGCGCCGCGGCCATGACAGCATCGTCATCTCCGCCGGCGGGCGGCTGGTCGAGCAGGTCAATCGCGACGGCGGTCGGCATCTGACATTGGATGTGTGCAGCAAGAACCCGCTGACTGCGCCCTTGCGTGTGCATCGGCTTAAACGGCTCTTACGCCAAATCCGCCCCGATATCGTCCATGCCCGAAGCCGTGTGCCCGCCTGGCTGTGCGTGTTCGCGCTGAAGGGGCTGGATATCCCGTTCGTGACCACGGTTCACGGCTTTAACAGTGTCAATGCGTACAGCAAGGTGATGACCCGGGGCGACCGGGTGATTTGTGTCAGCCGTGCGATCAGGGACTATATCAAGACCAACTACAACACACCGGAAGAAAAAATACGGGTTGTGCATCGGGGTGTTGATCTGGATGAATTTTGCCCCGACAGGCTGGATACTGATTTTGTTCAGGCATTCAAAGCCCGGCACGGGCTGGCCGGTCAGTATGTCGCGGCGTGTGTGGGGCGTATCACCCCGCTGAAAAATTTTTCGGCCTTTATTCAGGCCATTAAGCGGTGTTCGGCGACGATGCCGGATATCAAGGGGCTGATCGTCGGCGGTGCACGGGACGATAAGCGGGGTCACCTGGCCGAACTTGAGGCTCTGGTGGATTCGCTTGGACTGGGTGATACGATTATTTTCGCCGGTTCGCAGCAGAAAATGGCGGAAATTTACAGCTTATCCGATGTGGTGGTGGCCTGCTCCCGCAAGCCCGAAAGCTTTGGGCGTTCGCTGGTCGAGGCGATGGCGATGGGCACGCCGGTGGTCTCTGTCGCTCAGGGCGGGCCGCTGGATATTATCGACGACGGCCGGACGGGGCTGTTTTGCCGTGACGGCAGTCCGGACGCGATCACCGAGTGTATCGAAAAGGCCAGAGACACCGCTTTTGCCGATCTACGAGGCTATGTAAAAACACATTTCAGCCTGGCAACGATGGTCGAAAACGAATTGAAGGTCTATCGGGAACTGGTGTGACTTCAACCAATAGGATGAATAATCTGAAATGATGAACCATACAATGGTTAATGATGTTGATGAGCCGTTTGGTGCTTATGCTCCGGGCCGGGCGAGTGCTGTTTTGAGGTGGCTTACCGCGTTGGGTGTCTGCCGGGGCGTGGTATGCAAGCGGATTGGCAAACAATGGCGTAAGCAGGGTTATTCCATCGTTGACGCCCGGGTTCGCGGCATCAATTATCGGCTTCATATTGACAAGAACACCACCGATGCCAAGCTGCTCTGCTCGTCGAAGGTGTATGACGGCACTGAAATACATGCACTGGCGGCTCCGCTGCGCTCGGCATCGCCCGGCGAAGCTGTGTTTGTAGATATCGGCGCCAACACCGGCTACTACGCCCTGTCGCTGGCCCGTCGAGGTTATGGCCGTATTATTGCTGTCGAGCCGAATCCAGTAACATTGCAACTGCTTCGTTTCAATATCGGCGTCAACGATTTTGCTCGCAGCATCACCGTTGTTCCGTTGTGCATCGGCGATGGACAGGCAACGCCGTTTTATTGTTCAGGTGTATTGGGCGCCGCCAGCGTCATCAAGGCGTCTCATCGCTGTGAGCCTGTTATGGTGGATTCGGCGCCGCTGCTTGATATTCTGAATGATAACCGGATCACTCGTGTGGACGCATTGAAAATTGATATTGAAGGCTATGAAGACCGCGCACTTGAGCCGTTTTTCAAATCCGCGCCGCAGACGCTTCACCCCAGCGTGATTGTGATTGAGGTGTGTAACAAAGATCTGTGGCGGCACGATGTGATGACGCTGCTCAAGCACGTCGGCTACACGCTGCGAAAGCAAACCCGCGCCAACTGCATATTCACAAAACCGTGATGTCCAGATCGACCCCAAAAATTCTGATCGCCATCCCGACACACTGACGGCCTGACACCCTGAAGTCGGCACTGGACAGTCTGGGCAAAATCGTCTGCCCGCCGGAAGTGGTCGTCGAAAACGATGTACAACAGTAACATATCGCCTCGATTGTTGCCGGGTTTGATGACGACCAGGCGCTCAGCCGGCGGTGAGAACTTATGACTGTGGAGTTAAAGACCGCTTGTTGGATATCGCTGGCAAGACTTCGATGCAAGTTCGCCGCTTAATTCTGTAACGGATACCGCGCCAAGTGATTGTGCGGCCAATCGCTGAGCTGATGATGATGGTCAGCAGCACTATCCCCCACGCCCAGAAGCCAAACCAGTCAGCCCGGCGTGCGGCGCGCAGGGTGGCCCGATCATTGGGCAGCAGCCGCACGGCCATCCGCTGACGCAAGATCGCCCGTATGATCTGACAGCCCAAAAAGACCGCGAACATGGCCACGTATTCCATCCAAAATGCGGGCCTGGCTGACAACGCCCACACCGACAGCGCCAGGCCGCCCCACAGACCCGCCACTGAGAACGCCGAGCCGAACAGCCCAAAAAGCCACATGCGCGGGGCGTAGATGCGCGTGATGACAAACTGCCGCTGGGCAAACTCCCACAATTGCGGCCAGGTCATCGACACATACGAAGCGACCACGCAGGCCGGGACAAAATACGTCTTTAGCTTGGCCTTGCGAACCGCTCGGCTGATGGACAGGTCGTCGCTCAGCGACGCCGACCAGAGCCGATCGATCTGGAGGCGCTCAAACAGGTCCCTGCGTATGGCCATCGAGCCGCCCCAAGCCAAATTGAATCGTGTCTTGCCCAATAATTGACACACCTTGGCGTTCATCGCCGACAGCGCCAGTGTTGCCAGATTGTTTTTGCGCGGGACAAACCACCGGTAGCCGCTGGCCAGACCCGCATCCGGATAGTCCAGCGGCCAGACCAACTGCGCCAGCCAATTGCGCCCGGCGCAGGCGTCCGAGTCGGCGAAGACCAGCACCTCGGCCTCGTCCGGCGCCTGCCGGCAGGCGAACAAGAGGTTGTGCAGTTTCTGGCTGCACCCGACGGCCGAACCGGCACTAAGAATACGAATCTCATTGGCCTGTGAGGCCGTGGCGTGTTGGTCTTTGAGTGCACACAGCGCCGCATAGGCCGGATCCGCGACGTCCTCGACGACAAACCACAGGCGGTAGCCCGTGTAAGCCTGCTCATAAAACGATCGGATATTGTGGTCAAAGGCCTCATCCAAGCCCTTGCAGGGTACGATCAGCAGACACGCCGGCCCCGAGCGGTGGCGGTCTTTGAGGTGCCGACGTGCATACCGATAGTTGCTGTTGACTTGCACCGTGAACAGGATTTCGGCGACGATTACCACAAAGATAATCATTTCTAACATGCCCATTGCAACCTATCCGCCGATCAGTTGTGTTTCATAGAGCCTTTTGTATGTGGGGCAGTCTCGAAGCAGCTGCTCGTTGCTGCCCTGTGCAATCATGCGTCCATCATCGATCACCACGATGCGGTCGGCGGAGATGACGGTGCTGAACCGATGCGCGATCAGAAAGCAGGTGCGTCCTTTCATCAGGTCGTTCAGTGCCTTGTGGATTTTGGCTTCACTTTCGGCGTCGATCTGGCTCATTGCCTCATCAAAAATCAAAATTTCAGGATCCTTGAGAATCGCCCGCGCGATGACAATTCGCTGAAGCTGGCCGCCGCTGAAGCCGCTGCTGGCCTCGCCGATTTTCGACTCGTAGCCGTCCGGCAGCGTCGTGATAAACTCGTGGGCATAGGCCTTTTGGGCGGCGGCGATGATCTCCTCCATCGTCGCATCCGGCTTGCTGTAGGCGATGTTGTTGGCAATGGTGTCGTTGAAGGTGACGGTTGTTTGGGTCACCATGCTGATCTGGCTGCGCAAACTGTTCAGGGTGGCCTGATGAATGTCCTGGCCGTCGATCAAAATCCGCCCGCTGTCCGGATCGTAAAACCGCGGCAGCAGGTTGACCAGCGTGGTCTTGCCCGAGCCGTTGCCCCCGACAATGGCGACGGTCTGGCCGGCCGGAACGGTCAGGTTAATGCCTTTCAGTGCCGCCACCGCCGCGTCGGGGTAAGTAAAAACGATGTCTTGAAACTCGATCTGCTCTCGCAGCGGTTTGAGTTCGAAGGCGTCGGGCGTTTCTTTTTCCCGGGGTTCATCAATCACCGCAAACACACGCTCGGCAGCGGCATTGGCCCGCTGGATATGATTCCAGACATCACTGGTCTTGCGCACTGCCTCGGCGGCAATGCCCAACCCAACCAGCAGCGCAAAAAACGAACTGGACTGCATCCCGTCATGCTGGCGCACCACCCAGGCCGCGCCCAGCAGGATCACCCCGCCGCCGACTACCATCCCCAGCGCATCCATCAGGGGGCTGGTCATCACCTCGATCTTGGCCATCTTCAGGTGGTAGCGCAGCAGCGCGCGGTTGGCTTTTCTATAGGCCTCAGCTTCGCTGTCCTGGCGGTTGTACACCTTGATCACGCGCAGCGCGGTCATGGCCTCCTGAATGCGTCCGAGCATCTTGGCGGCGGTGACCAGCGATTTATGCGTGGCTCGTTTCATCTTCTTGCCCAGCACCGCGATGACGCCAATGACCAGCGGCCCGGAACCCATAAAGATCAGCGTCAGCCTCCAGTTGATGACAAACGCCCCAATCAGCGCCCCGACGGCGATCATGGGCTCACGGATCGCTTTG
>PXAQ01000023.1 GCA_003567095.1 Phycisphaerae bacterium | reverse complement strand
GCGATACGCTGCGGATGTGGCTGATGGCCAAAGGCGGCGGCTGCGAGAACAAAAGCCGGTTCAGGATGTTCAACCCCACCGCATCCAAAGCACAGGTTCAAGACTGGATTGTCGAGGTCGTTAAGGACGCCGGGCCCAATGCCTGTCCGCCGTTTGTTGTGGGTGTCGGGCTGGGGGGCAATTTTGAGCTGTCCTGTCTGCTGAGCAAAAAGGCCCTGCTGCGCTATATCGGCACAACGCATTCCGAGCCGTTTTACGCTAAACTGGAAACCGATCTGCTGGCGGCGGTCAACGCCACTGGCTTGGGCCCGCAGGGACTGGGCGGCGATACCACTGCGCTGGCGGTGCACATCGAAACGGCGCCCTGCCATATTGCCTCGCTGCCGGTGGCGGTCAATATCGAATGCCACGCCCATCGGCATGTGCATCTGACCCTGTAACACCAAAAACGCTGCCGGCAGGTTGTCAGTCGTTGTTTTGTGTGAAGACCTCTACATCCAGCAGGTTTTCGCTTTTGGCGACGATGCAGGTCACGACCGCGTCGCCGATGACGTTGACCGCGGTGCGCAGCATATCCAGCAGGCGGTCGACGCCGATGATCAGGGCGATGCCCTCGACCGGCAGGTTGACCTGGTTGAGCACCATCGCCAGCGTGATCAGGCCCACGCCCGGCACGCCGGCGGTCCCGATCGAGGCCAGTGTCGCGGTCAAAATCACCATCAGATAGCCGCTCCAGCCGATATCGATGCCGTAGGCTTGGGCGATGAATATCGCGGCGATGCCCTTCATGATCGCTGTGCCGTCCATGTTGATCGTCGCGCCCAGCGGGATGGTGAACGAGGCGACCGACGGGTGGATGCCCAGTTGATGCTCGGCCGCTTCAAGCGTGATCGGCAGCGTCGCGCTGCTGCTTGCGGTGCTGAAGGCAAAGACCGGCACCTTCCTGAACTTTTTGAACATCTGGATCGGGCTCAAGCCCGTCAGCAGCTTCAGCAGCAGCGGGTACACAACGGTGGCGTTCAGCAGCAGCATCACGATGACCAGCACGAAATATGTGGCAAGCGGCAAAATGACATCCAGCCCCTGCTCGGCAAACACTTGGGCCAGCAAGGCAAAGACCCCAAACGGCGCAACCAGCATCAGCATAAACACCATCCGCATAATGACGTCGTTGAGCGCTTTAAACAGGCCCAGCACGGCTTTGCCGCTGTCGCCGGCCAGGGTGATCGCCAGTCCCGTCAGGATCGAAAAGACGATGATCTGCAGCATATTGGCCTCGACCATCGCCTCAAGCGGGTTGCGGGGGAACATGTTAATCAAGGTGTCCTTCAGCGACGGGGCCTCATCCGGGGCGAACTCAAGGGCTGTAGTCATATCAAGACCGGCGCCCGGCTCGACCAGCACGCCGGCGGCCAGGGCCAGCGTGATTGCCACCGCCGTGGTCACCAGGTACAGAGCGACCGTTTTGCCGCCGATGCGTCCCAGTTCGCGCAGATCGTTCAACTCCGCCGTGCCGCAGACCAGCGAGACAAAGACCACCGGCACAACAATCAATTGCAGGCTGTTGACAAAGATCTGCCCGATGACATCCAGGAGGCCCTCGGTCAGGTAAATACGCACCACCCCTTCGTTTCCGATCAGGTTCAGCGCGACGCCCAGTGCGACCCCCGCCGCCATCCCGATAAAGATCCGGGAGGTCAGTTTCCGGGCCGAACCTTCAGAGGGCGTCATCGCTGGCTGCTCCTGTTACGATTTGGGTTTTGCCTCGCCGGATGAGCGAGTGTTTTTGCGACGCGGCCGGCGGCGTTTTTTTGGCGGCGCGTTTGTCCGACCGGTCTGTTTACCGCCGCGGCGGCCTGTGTTGGGCGGCCCCGACAGGTCCGGCTCCTGGCCCAGCCAGATGGGTGTGATCTTGTTTTGCCGCAGGATGCTTTTGAGCCGCGACAGATCGCGCGGCGTGCAGAATGTCACCGCCCGCCCTTTGCGGCCCATCCGCGCGGTGCGGCCGGTGCGGTGAGTGTACACCTCGGCGTTCTGCGGAAAATCATAGTTGATCACATGCGAGGCGTGCGCAAAATCCAGCCCCCGCCCGGCGATATCCGTGGCGATCATATAGGTGATCTGCTGCTTTTTGAAGCGGCGAAACAGGCTGGTACGTTTGTTCTGATCTTGACCGCCGTGGATGACCTCGATGGAGTCGACTTTCTTTTTCAGTTGATCATACAGCTTGTCGCAGCCGTTTCGGCTGTTGCAGAACAGGATCGCCTGCGTGGGTTTTTCCGTTTCGATCAGCGCCAGCAACGTCTCAAGCCGCTGGTGCGGTTTGACCAGTTGAAAGCAATGCTCCAGCGAGGCCGGGGCGGCGTGCTCTTTGATCAGTTCCACCTGCACCGGATTGGTAAGGTATTTTTGGCTCAGGCGTTTGATTTCCTCCGGCATCGTCGCGCTGAACAGCAGCGTCTGGTGCTCGTGCACCATGCAGGATAGGACAAATTCCACATCCTGCTCAAAGCCCTGATCGAGCATCTCATCGGCCTCATCCAGCACGAATGTCCGCACATCGGCCAGGCGCAGCGAGGTGTTGTAGAGCATATCGATCAATCGCCCCGGCGTGGCAACCAGGATATGCACGCCGTGATTGAGCTTGCCCATCTGGATGGCCATCGAGAAGCCGCCGTAAATCGCGAACGACTCGATGTCGGTATGCTTGGCGATCTGCGAGATTTCCGTGACATATTGCAGCGCCAGCTCGCGCGTGGGCACCAGGATCAGCGCCTGTACGGTGCGCCGGGCCGGGTCCACCTCCTGGACCAGCGGCACCGCGCACGCGGCAGTTTTGCCCGAGCCGGTCTCGGCCATAGCGATCAGGTCGCGTCCTGCCAGAATATGCGGCAGTGTCTGCTCCTGAATCGGAGTCAGCGTTTCATACTTGATCTCTGCCAGGGCTTTGCGTATCTGGGGCTTCAAGTCTAATTCGTCAAATCGCATTACAGTCCGTACGTCTTTCTGAAACCACAGATTAAAAGATGATATACTGTCCAATTATTCCAGTTAGTCATCCAGCGGCCGAATCCAGATGTTACGGAATCGCACCTGATCGCCCGGATCATTGTGATCCTGAAGTCGCAGCGGCATCTTTTCCGGGTGAGGTTGGTAGTTGGGTCGCTGTCTATGGCGCGTCCTGCCCTGAATTTCCCAGTGATCCTGAACGAGCACCCCGTTGTGGAAAACCGTGATCGTGCCTGGTTTTTTCACCTGGCCGTCTTCGAAGACGGGGGCGTGGAAGATGATGTCAAAGCTTTGCCATTCTCCTGGTTTTCGGCTGGCGTTGACCAGCGGTGGGGCCTGGCCGTAGATGGAGGCGGCCTGTCCGTCGGGATAGGTGTCGTTGTCATAGGAGTCCAGAATCTGGACCTCATAGGTGTCCATTAAAAAGACACCGCTGTTGCCGCGCCTTTGTGCTTTGTTTTGCACTGTTTCCGGCGAGGCCCATTCGATGTGTAGTTGGCACGAACCGAAGGCATCTCGTGTCCGGATGTCGCCGGAGCCTTGAACCACCCTCATCGCGCCGTCTTCGAGCTTCCATGGCGCATCGGAACCGTCCCTGCTTTGCCAGGCGGACAAATCCGTCCCGTCGAACAGCACAATCGCATCCGAGGGCGGCAGACGATCTTCGGCACCCGGTGTGACTACTGGCGGCCGGGGCCGATCCATATCATGTACGTCCCACTGAAAAGCGTGCTGGGCGGCACACGCCCCCAATGCCAGCACTGCGACAAACAGGCCTGCTCTAACCAAAATACGGCGCATAATCAATCTCCTAAAATAAGACAAAACTTGCTTGTTTCCTGTGATTACTCCCAATATGACAACTATAACCAGAATGCCGTGAAATGGAAAGCAAATTCTATAGGGCGCCCATCTTTGTCATATCCCGACAAGAGAGGCCAGATTTGCCGCCAACACAAACACCTTCAAATTAACACGCGACAAAGTTTTTTTACACGCGATAATTCTGCCAATCAAGACGAAAAGATGCCAAATAAGACTTGAAAATGGCAAAATTATAAGACGATGCCGAAACTTGGCGCATGCCGGATGGATAGCGGCATTTGCTTTTTTGCTTTTCTGGTGTATATTTTGTTAAGAATAGATTAATTAATTGTTTAGAAATATGTGCATAACAGTTTTTATAGGAGTCTTACAAATGGCACATCAACACGACAACTCAAGCGGCCGCGGGCTGGCCATCCTATGCTGCCTTTTGGTCTGCTGTTTCAGCTCGGCACAGGCCTTGGTCTGGTTCAATGATGGCAACGAATACGACATTGACTTTGAAATTGAAGGTACCGTATGGATTGACAATTCAACCGTCAATTTACTGGACGGCGCCTGGATTAAGAGCACCGCGGGTACAGGTGCAGTGGGTGATGTCAAGGTCTTCGATGGAGGGGTATTGAACATTTATGGAGGCAAGATTGATAATTTGCTTATCCTGCAGCCCCTTTACAACGGTCTGCCTGTGGCCGAGGTGACCGTCTTCGGCCGGGATTTTGCGGTCGACGACGAACCTCTCGAAGAGGGGACCACCGAGTTGTTTTTAGAGAACAATCTTTTAACCGGGGTATATGAAGACGGTACGCCTTTTGCGTTTCAGGTGTCAGGTTTCGGTGAAGGCAGCTTTAATCTGCCTATTAAATTCGGCTGGGTTGCCGCAGCACCCGAGATTGACATTTGGCCCGATACGGTAACGTTTGGCGAGATTGAAATCGGGCAAGAACAAATCGAGACGGTCACCGTTGCCAACATCGGCGCCGCCAGCCTGGCGATTCAGGATGTGCAGATCGTCCAGGGCGAGGCAATGGACTTTGAGGTCATCCCCACTATGCAGTTACCCCTGACTGTCGATCCCAACAGTGCGGTCAAATTTGAGTTGCTGTATCTGCCCTCCGAGCAGGGACCCGCGATAGCGGTGTTGCAGATTTTCAGCAACGATCCCAATCGTTCTGTCGTGGAGGTGCAGTTGACCGGGGCCGGTGCGGCGCCCCAAGAGCCCAAGCGATGTGCGTACGCGGACATTGATGCCATTTGCGCTTTTTACCTTCAGGGCCTGAAAGACGGAACGATTGTCGGCGACGGCCCCGGTCGATCCGGTCGCGGCAGAGCTATCGCGATGGGCAATAAGCTGATCAGTGCCCGCCATCTGATCAGCGGAGGCTATGAACACCATGCCCTTTTTGTGCTGGAGTCGGTGGAACAAAAGACCAACGGCATGCGGCGGCCTCCTGATTTCGTCGCCGGCGAGGCGGTACCTGAACTGAACGCAATGGTCAATATGTTGATCGACGCTATTCAAGGACGCTGATTGCTATTGCCCCTGGAAATTTGATATGCCCGCGCCACGCGCGGGCATATTTGTATCGGCCAGGGGCGCCGGTGAGGTGGATTGCATACGCCAAACTTAGCGGCGGCCTGGTTAGTCTCTGATGCCCAAGTCGTCTTTGGTCATCAGGCTGTCAAAAACAAAGCCGGCCTGTTCGATCTGCTCACGAGCGCCTTGTTTGCGGTCAATGACAGAGACTATTTTTTTGACGGTCGCCCCGGCGGAGGTGATGATTTTGGCCGCTTCGAGGACCTGTCCGCCGGTGGTGGCGATATCCTCGACCAGCAGCACCACATCGCCGGGCCTGAGTTTTCCTTCGATCATTTTACTCGTGCCGTAGTCTTTTTTGCTGTTGCGGATGATGACCCAAGGCTTTTCGGCCTCCATCGCCGTGGCCGCGGCCAGGGCCACCCCGCCCAGCTCGGCGCCGGCGATCCGGGTGACATCCTCGCTCAAATGCCCGCAAAACGCCTTGCCCAGCGCCCGCAGGACGTCCGGCTGGGTCTCAAAGAGATATTTGTCCAGATAGTAGGTGCTGCGTTTGCCGCTGCGCAGCACAAAATCGCCTTCCAGATAAGACGTTTCCTTGATGCGCCGGATCAGTGCCTGGTTGTCCATCATTATACTCCAAAATAGGTCTCTTGTGTTGCGGTATTTTATCGGTCGGCCCCTCTATTTGGCAAGCACAAAACGTGGGATCCGCTTTTTTCTTCTTCGGACACAAAGCCTGGCAATCAGAGATTCCGATAATAAACAGCTTCGTCGATGCGGCAGCGGTCATGTTATTGGATTTTACAAAGAAATTCGACAAACCCCTCAAGAAGCCTTAAAAGTCTCCGATAATGTATTTTGAACTGGTATCACAGAACGGTTTTTATCGGTGATATGATGATGCGATACGCTTGTTAATCGGCAGGTTTAACTTTTTTCAGTGGTAAGGAGAAGTCCTATGTTAGCAATTAAAAACAACATCATGGCAGAAAGCGCCGCTCGTCACTTGGGGCAAAGTTACTCCGCCCTTGCCCGATCCGTGGAGCGGCTGTCCAGCGGCTTGCGGATCAACAGCGCCAAAGACGACGCCGCGGGGCTGGCGGTACGGGAACTGATGCGAGCGGACATCGCCGTGCTCAAACAAGGCGCACGCAATGCCAATGACGCCATCAGCATGCTCCAGACGATGGAAGGTGCGATGGCCTCGATCAACAGCATTCTCATTCGAATGAGTGAGCTGGCCGAGCAGGCGGCCACCGGTTCCTATTCGGACGCTCAGCGCCGCATTATGAACAATGAGTTCGGGCAGATGATTGAAGAGATTGACCGCATTGCCAACAGTGCGGCGTTCAACAGTATCAATCTGCTCAACAGCGATGCCTCGGCCAATTCGGCGATCATTCACTTTGGGTCGGAAGAGACCATCAATGTTCAGTCGGTGGATGTTCGGACCTCGGCACTGGGGATCAGCACGCTGAACATTTCAAACGCCGAACAGGCCCAATCCGCATTGGGTGATCTCAAAAATGCGATCGAACTGAAAGACAGCGCCCGGGCAATGTTCGGTTATATGATGAACCGCCTGGAAAGCACCAACGAAGTGCTGAATATCCAGACGGAAAACCTGATGGCCTCCGAGTCGCGCATCTCGGATGTGGACGTGGCGACCGAAATGGCGGCCCTGACCCGAAATCAGGTGCTGGCCCAAGCCGGTATCTCGATGCTGTCGCAGGCGAATATGATGCCACAGATGGCCCTGACGCTTCTGGGATAATTTTTATCGAGCTTCTTACCATGACTGCAGGGTGGTTCGGTACTCCGGTATCGAACCATCCTCTGTAGTCGGGTAAAAAAAGAGTGCTGCACAATATATAGGAGTTGCTTATGGACGCCGTATCAGTGTATCAGCAAAACACCGTCAATACCCAGAGCCGAGGCCGGCTGGTGGTGATGCTGTATGACGGGGCGATCAAGTTTCTTCGCCAGGCGCGCCAATGCATGGACGCCAACGATATTCCCGGACGCAACCGCTATATCAGCAAGGCCCGCGACATCCTCTTTGAGCTGAATACGTCGCTGGATATGGACAAGGGCGGCCAGATCGCGCAGAACCTGCGTTCGCT
>PXAQ01000225.1 GCA_003567095.1 Phycisphaerae bacterium | reverse complement strand
CGGCTTTCTGGGCGCCGGCGCGCTGCTGCATACACAGGGCAATGTCTATGGCCTGACCACCGCCGCGTCCATCTGGCTGGTGACCGGCGTCGGCATCGCCTGCGGCCTGGGCCAATACCACGTCGCTGTTGTTGCCACGGTCCTGACGCTGATCGTCCTGTGGGGCATTTCTCCGCTGGACAAAAAAATCAAGCGATCTTACTGCGAATAAGTCGCGCTGTGCAATTGACCGACGACAAGATCACTTTTTCTACAGGGAGTGTGTGCGATGAAACTTGAACAGATGCGTCAAACCCTCGAGACAATCGCCCCGCTGAAGCTGGCCCAGGACTGGGACAATGTCGGCTTTCTGGTCGGCGATCCGAGTCGGGACATCAAACGGATCCTGATGACGATTGACACCACCGCCGCGGTCGTGGCCGAGGCCAAACAGTTCAAGGCGGACTTAATCCTGGCCTACCACCCGGCCATCTGGGACGGGCTCAAGCGCATC
This sequence comes from Phycisphaerae bacterium, assembly GCA_003567095.1. The sequence continues at coordinate 7,055 of PXAQ01000225.1, read as the reverse complement.
ACCGCCGACGGGCCGACAGCGCCGATTTATGAATTGATTCGTGCGAACATTGGCCTCTTTTCGATCCATACGGCCCTGGATACCGCCGCCGGGGGCATCAACGACGCCCTGGCGGCGATCTTCCCACTGGTCGATCCCCAACCCATCGGCGATTATGTCGCCGACCCGGCCGGGCCGCACTACAAACTCATCACCTTCATCCCCCACGCATCGGTCAACGAGGTTGCCGAGGCCCTGTATGCCGCCGGCGCCGGCGCTATCGGGCAATACTCCCACTGCGGCTTTATGACCGAGGGCCACGGCACATTTCTGCCGCTGGACGGCGCCAAACCCGCTATCGGCACACGCGGGCAGTTCGAGCGAGTCGAGGAAATCCGGCTCGAGACGGTCGTCGCCGCCGATAAGGTCGCCGCCGTCATTGCCGCGTTGCGAAGGGTGCATCCTTACGAGACGCCCGCGTTTGATGTATTCAGGCATTACGACATCGAAAATCGCCTCGGCCTGGGTCGCATCGGCCAACTTAAAAAGCCGGCCGCCCTGAATACCGTGATCAACACCATCCAGAACGCCACCGGCGCCAGCGCCGTCGGCCTGATTGGCCCGAAAAGACGCACCGTCCGCACTGCAGCCGTGTGTGCCGGCTCCTGCGGCAAGCTGCTCGATGCCGTCATCGCCGCCGGCTGCGATGTGTATGTCACCGGCGAACTGAAGCACCATCAGGCCCTGGCCGCCCAGGAGGCCGGACTGACGTGCATCTGCCTGTCCCACTCGGTCTCGGAGCGATTTGCCCTGAAAAATCTCGCAAAAACATTGAAAAAACGCCTCAAAGACGTCACAATACGGTTCAGTCAAAAAGACGCAGACCCCTTCACATGGAAACAACGGTAATGTCGCAGACAGAAAAAGATATAAAAGAAATTGAAAAAGAAGATAGCGTGAATGTCGACGAGCCGACACCCGGCCAGGCCCCGGCAGAATCCGAAAACGCCCAGCCCGTGCCGTTTGAGCCGGATGCGGAGCCCCCGCAAAAGCCCGAGCCGGAAGATGAATTCGCCCCGGCCCAAGCCGCCTCTTCGGAGCAGTCCGATGATGAGGATGAAGGCGACTTGGAAGCCGAGCCGCTCGAACCTCAAGAATACGAGACCACGCTGGAGACCGTCATTGAGGCGGTGCTCTTTGCCAGCGATGAGCCGGTCAGCCCGAAGCGGCTGGTGGATATCGCCGAGGCCGGCTCGGTCAAGCGGATTCGTCAATGCGTTCGCGATCTGAATCGAAAATACAAGGACGGCGGCTTTTCCTTTCGCATCGAGAAAATCGCCGGCGGCTACCAGATGATGACCCTGCCGGCCTTTAACCCGTGGCTGAGCAAGCTGATCAAGGTCCGTACCGACAACAAGCTCTCCCCGGCGGCGCTGGAAACGCTGGCCGTGGTCGCCTACAAGCAGCCCATCATCCGCGCCGACGTCGAGGCCATCCGCGGTGTCGCCTCCGGCGAGGTCATCCGCAACCTGATGTACAAAGGACTGGTCAAAATCGTCGGCCGCGCCGAAGTTCTGGGCCGCCCCATGCTCTACGGCACCACCAAAAAATTTCTCGACGTCTTCGGCCTCAACTCCCTCAAAGACCTGCCCAAGGTCGAAGAACTCAAAAACCCGGAAAAAGGAAACTGACGGCCCGTCGCTTTATCCGGTTACGGTTTCAAGCTGGCGATGTGCATCGAGGAAGTTTTCAATATCGTTGAGCACAAGTTGGTGCAGCAGCGCTGTTCGCAGGCGTGTGACCTTCATCGCCAGCACCTTTTCCTCGACAGCAGCGGCGATCGCGCGGGCGGCCAGGGTGTCAATGAAGTGCTTTCGTGCCAGCGAATCGGCCAGGCGCGACTTGTTCCACGTGGCCGTTTCATCCATCTCCACAGACGGACCGATGACCTCAATGCGCCGTCGCTTGAGCTGTCGCATCAGGCGGTAGCGGTTCAGCGCCTCAGCGGCGTTGGCAAAGCCCGTTGCCGTAAGGACCGAGATGACCATCTGATGGATTTCGTCGGCACTGAGTGTACTCTTGGGCCGATGCTGATACAGGTAAAATGTGACCGCCTCGGCCAGTTGCTCGGCGGCAAACAGGGTCGCGTCCTCAACCAGCCCCAACGCGTTATGAAACGTCCCCAGTACCTTGGTGTGCAGGTAGGGCTCGACCTGACCGTCGGCTTTTATCACCCGAATTTGCATACGTTCACCTTCCCTTCCATCGATGACAACTGGAACGACAACTGTTTTTGTACACCTGACAGGTCTAAAACAGGCCGAGCTGATCGGGGGTGTCGGATTCGGAGAAGGCCTGACTGACTTCATCCAGCAGGGCGTCGGCATCGGTAAAATCGCGGTACACGCTGGCAAAACGAATGTAGGCGACCTTGTCGGTCCGCCGCAAATGCCGCATGGCCTGCTCGCCGATGTATTCGGCTTTCACTTCCTTATCAAAGTTGCGAAATATATCTTCTTCGATCTTGTCGGCAATGTCCTGAATCTGCTCGACGGAGATCGGTCGTTTATAGCAGGCTTTTTGCAGACCGGCAATGACTTTGTATCGGTCATAGGGAACACGGGTGCCGTCTTTTTTGATCACGCTGAGCTTGACGCTTTCGCCGATGCGCTCGTAGGTGGTAAATCGGCGCTGGCACGATAAACATTGCCGCCGCCGCCGGATCACCCTCCCGGCGTCGCTCGAACGGGAATCAATCACCTTATCATGGTCTTCTTTGCAGTACGGACATCTCACCGACGCTGACCCATTTCGCTTTAAATACCTTGTCCGATACGATCTGTAGGAACGCCAAAGACATTATGACAACACTATATAGTGTGTCAACCCTTTTATTGCCACATTTTTCCGCAGTCCCATCCTCTCACGGGCGTGGCGGCCAATGAACACGGCCAGTAAATACCAACCCCGATTCAATCAAGACATTGCAGGCAAAGTCATGCACGCTAAAAGCTGATTGTCCGGATATCGAGGTCAACAGGGCTTGTTTTCCAGCTCGCCCATGACCTTCTGCATGTCATCCCACACCCGCCGGCGTGTTTCAACAGTGTAGTTGCGGATCAGATAAGAAGGGTGATAGGTCGGCATCAGTTTCGCCGGCGGGTGGTCGTTTGAATAATGATACTCAAAAAAACGCCCCCTGAGCTCACCGATGGCCTGACCGGTCTCCAGCAGCCGCTGGGCCGCGTGAGCGCCCAGTGCTACGATCACCTTGGGACCGATCAGCTCAAGTTGACGTTTGAGATACGGCAGACACGCCAGCGCCTCATCGGGCCGCGGATCGCGGTTGCCCGGCGGGCGGCACTTGACCACATTGCAGATGAAAACCTCCTCCCGCGTCAAACCCATCGCGGTGATGATGTCGGTCAGCTTTTTGCCCGCCCTGCCGACGAAAGCCAGCCCCTGGGCGTCCTCATCCTCGCCGGGGCCCTCACCGACAAACACCAACTCGGCGCCGGCATTGCCCTGGCCCGGGACGGCGTGGGTACGGTTCGCCGACAGACGGCACAGACGACACTGTCGCACGACCGCGGCAATCTCATCCAGCGTGCCCAGCGACGGAGACGGCATCGACGCAATATCGGATGTCAGCGTACTTTTGTCAGGCTCGGCTGAGTGGCTCATAATTTCACTTTCTGCAGAGGGCGCCGTCGGGACCGATACATTGGACCGCCCCTGGCGAATCGAAAAATCACCCGTGTAAAACGCCTCAAGTTCCAAATGTCGTGTCAAAATGGTTTTGATATCGTATTTCATCGGGCATTGATAGTATAGAAAAACCTCGGTCATCGCAACCTTGAAAATCCCGCTGGTCCAAAGCCCTTTTTTTGTCGGGTTTTGCCGACTTGTTCAAAAGCGGATGAGGGGGTATAATCGCCGGACAATGGCCAAACAAAAAAACACTATTGTCTTCAGTGTGGCTCAGCTCAATGCGCTGGTCAAGGGCACGCTGCAAAATGCGCTGCCCGGGCGTCTGTTGCTGCGCGGGCAGATCAGCGGCTGGAAACAGTACTCCAGCGGGCACTGCTATTTTCTGCTCAAGGACGCCGAGTCGCAGATTTCCTGCGTGATGTGGGCCGCCAGGGCCCGGCAGCTTAAGTTCGCCTGCGAAAACGGCATCGAGGTCATCGCCACCGGCTCAGTCGATGTCTACCTGCCGCGCGGGCAATACCAGTTTTACGCCGAGAAGCTCGAACCGGCCGGTATCGGGTCGCTGCAGCTTGCCTTTGAGCAGATGCGAAAACGGCTCGAGGCCGAGGGCCTGTTTCGCCCGGACCACAAAAAGCCCATCCCGGCCTACGCGATGCGCATCGGCGTGGTCACCAGCCGACAGGGCGCCGCGGTCCGCGATATCACCGAAAGCATCTTTGCCCGCTGGCCGTGCGCGCGGCTGTGGATATTCGATACGCCCGTTCAGGGCGAAGGCGCCGCCGGTAAGATCGCCGCCGCCATCACCGCTGCCAATCGCCTGCAGCGGCAGCTTGACCTGCAGGTGCTCATCGTCGGCCGCGGCGGCGGGTCGATGGAGGATCTCTGGGCGTTCAACGAAGAGCCGGTCGCCCGGGCGATCTACCACTCACGCATCCCCGTCATCAGCGCCGTCGGGCATGAGGTGGATGTAACCATCGCGGACCTGGTCGCCGATGCCCGGGCGTCAACGCCGACCCGGGCCGGTGTCAAGGCCGTGCCGGATGGGCGCGATATCCTGCATCGGCTCGAAACCGCCGCCGCCCGTCTGCGGCGCTGTGCCGAAGGCCGGCTTCAGCACGCCCGCCTGCGGCTGGAGGCGATTCTGGCTGGCAGTGTCTTTCGCATGCCGCACGGCCCGGTGCGCATCGCCGCCCAGCAACTGGACGAGACCCAGGATGCCCTGGCCGATGCGGTCAACGACAGCCTGGCCGCGTATCACAAACAGATGGATCGCTGCGCAGCGGCGGTGGCGCGTATTGAGCCGGGCCGAGTCATTGCCCAGCAGCAGCTTCGGCTGGCCAAGGCGACCGACGTGCTGGACACAGCGATAGAAGGTCAGATGAGCCGATTTCGACGGCAGGTGGACCATTTTGCCGTTGCCATCGCCAAAATTGAACCGGGGCGGTTTGTCGCTCAGCAGCGGCTTGGGCTGCATGAACTGGAAAGCCGTTGCCAGAAGGCGACCCTTGCGGTCGTGTCAAAAAAGCAGTTGCAATTGACCGCTCAGGACAATAGAGTACAGGCGCTGAACCCGCGGGCGGTACTCAGCCGCGGCTACAGCATCACCCTCGACCGACGCACCGGGGCGGTCATCACCCGCCCGGAACAGCTCGCCGAGGGCGACGCGATCGTCACCGAGCTGGCCCGGCGCCGGCGGATTGAAAGCACAGTCACCCAATTGGATTGACAGCCGTATGGCGAAAAAGAAAACCGAGAAAAACCCGTTCGAAGACCTGACATTCGAGCAGGCGATTGAGACCCTGGGCCGGATCGTCCAGAAGATTGAGACCGGCCAGGTTCCGCTCGAAGAGAGCCTGCGCCAATACGAGCAGGGCATGAAGCTGATCGGCCACTGCCGGAAGATTCTTTTGGACGCGGAAAAACGAATCGAGCTGATCGGCGAAACCGACCCGCACGCCGCGGCATCGGTTGAACCGGTCAGCGTCGACGAAGATGCCGCGGCCGATGAAGACGCAGGCAACAATGCCGACAATCTGTCCGAAGAGGACGACAACCTCTTTTAATAATCAATCGATATGCGGGCGTGGCGGAACTGGCAGACGCGCCAGATTTAGGATCTGGTAGGGAAACCTGTGGAGGTTCGAATCCTCTCGCCCGCAAATACATCTAACGGTAGAAATGATAATCACTTAGAGATATCACATTCATACTTATCCCTATCCAATACTGCCTCCATGGTGAAAATTCCGGTGAAAAATTCTACACCTCGAAACTCCTCTTTTGTGGTTTTCTTTATTGCTCGTCTTGAATTTAGGGTTGAATAACCCATTGACTTGACATCGCAAACTCCTGAACCTCTCAAGCGAAAGTCTGGTAGGTTATGTGAAAAATAAGTTGTAAAGCGAAAGTCATAATATACTGATCGCGATTGAGTCTTCCCGTTCCTGCGCGGCTATGTCGTTTTGTGTTCTTCAGTTACGGGTTTTCGCGCGGGAATTTTACCCTCAAAGGGTATAAGCAGTTGTTCGGCGGCGATCACCAGCAGTCCCAAACCCAGGCGGGCGCCCAACTTGACCGCACCGCATCGATCAGGTCGCCGGTGGCGGGGGAAATTCCAAACGGCCTTGGCGATAAACGCTTTGCACAAAGCCAAACGACTGGCAGGCGACGGGTTTTTCGCTATGTTTAAGCGTAAATGCCGTAGTCTTCTGAGGGGTCAGCGACAGGGCTGTCCTGTCGCGTTTCAGCGGGTTTTGCAAGTGGCTCTTGCTTTTTCGCAACGATTGATTACCGGGAACAATCCGGCGCGGTCAGGCGGCGATGCCGCTAAGTCCAATAGTATATTTTGCCCTTATTTCTCTTGCAGTACTGCCCAGTCTTGTGTAAAGTAAGCGGGAACTTGTCGCAACGGGTTTTCCGGCTCTGTACGGTGTGCTTTAACATTTTTATATGACCCCAACCATGAGCGACAATTTTGGGTTTGTGGAATTACATCCAGAAATAGTACAAACCCCATTTTGGTTGTAGACAAGGTTGTAGCATAATAAAAATGCTTTTTGTAAGTTATTCAATGATAAACGTTTGGCGGCGTAGCCAAGTGGCCTAAGGCGACGGTTTGCAAAACCGTTATTCGTCGGTTCGAATCCGACCGCCGCCTGTTTGATTTTTCGTCAAAAAACCCCGCTTTCGAGTGGAAAAACGGGGTTTTTGGCCGAAAAAGACCATCGGAGGAGGAGGGATTCGAACCCCCGGAACCTTGCGGTTCAACGGTTTTCAAGACCGTCACCTTAAGCCACTCGGTCACTCCTCCAAGTCTCTATTTTAAAATAACTTACAAGATTTTTTAAAATATTGGTTTTGTTTCT
>PXAQ01000150.1 GCA_003567095.1 Phycisphaerae bacterium | reverse complement strand
TCGTCACATGCGCCCCCACATCCACCAGGCCCGCCACCACCGCACGCGCCACGCCGCCGGCGCCGATGACCGCGACCTCCAGTTCATGCAGCGCATGCGGCTCAAGGCCCATCGCCGCCGTCAGGGCATCCATCGCCCCGGCATAATCGGTGTTGTAACCGCACACAATACCGTTAAAGCCGACTTTGAGCGTGTTGGCCGCCCCGATCGACACGGCCAGGGCATCGACAAATTCGCCCTTGCCATTGACATAGTCCAAAGCGTGGGTTTTGTGGGGAAGGGTGACGCTAAATCCGCCCGTGCTGAGCCAGGGACGTTCGGCCATCCCATCGACAAAATCACAAAACTGCTCCTGGTCGCCCTCAACCAGAAACGGCAGATAGACGGCGTTGATAGCCTCTTTTTCAAACGCCGCGTTAAACAGCGCCGGGCTGAGCGAATGGCCCACCGGGTTACCGATCAGCCCAAAGACCTCGGTTTGGGCATCGAGCCGGTCCCACCGAAACAGATGCTTCATCATGTTTACGGGAATCTGCCCCGCGGCGGTTGACGCGTCCTGATCCAGCGCGGCAAAGGTCAAAAACGCCCCCAGCTTTTTGGCAAGCACGCGAGTCATCAGCCCGGCCTGACCCATACACAGGACTATCATATCCTTGCCGCCGGACCGATTCAGCAGATCCAACCCCTCAAAACAGTCGTTAATATGCCGGGCGGTGTAGACCAGCTTGCAAATCGCCATCGGCCACAGGCTCAGCATCGTTTCATATTTGAGATTGATATCCTCAAATGGCCCCTTCATCTGGTGCGCCGACAAAATGAGCCGACAGTTCGGATGGGCCTTGAGTGTCTCTTTAAGCGGCTTTTGCGCCTCTGTTTTGGCGAAAACTCGAAGCTCACAGTCAATAAATTCCGCCCCCGCCTTGATACATTCGGCCAGAATCGCCGTTTTTTCGGCAATCGAAAAGCTTTGCGCCCCGCCTTCGTTCGATTCACGGCAGGTGGCGATCACCGGCAGTTTGGTCTTTCGGGCTTGGGCGATCACCTGCCCGGCCATCTCCGGCCCCAGCCCGGCCAACCCGTCCAGGCGCACCTCCAGCGCCTCGGCGCCGCGGGCTTTGGCCGCCCGAAACCGCTCGCTCAATAGCTCTATATCGCCGCCTGATAGTGATACAGTCAAATAGGTCATACCCTCACCCTATACACGCAAACCAGTCGCTTTTCAAGCGCAAACCCGAGCTCTCAGGCGGGTCAGTGTTATCGATGATCGTCACGTGCCGCTTCAAACTGTTCTTTCAGGGCGTTGGTTCGGTTGCGCAAACGAACCAGAACATCTTTGTAGTCCGGATCGTCAACGAAATTTTCAAACTGATCCGGGTCGACTTTCAGGTCGTGTAGAAATTCATAGATCGGACCCAGCGCAAAATACCCGGCATAGACGTACCTTTCGTTCGAACGCCCTCCCACTTCGGCATGCTGCCCCCGGTAGACGGCTTGGATCCCTCACATCGCACATCGGACGGCGCTGAAGGTATGTCAGACCTGGCAGTGGCAGCCCTGTTGGGGATGGGACTTTCCCTCAATGGCGATGATGGTTCTTAGATGATACGCTGGGAGGGGCTGTTTTTGTTCAATGTTCGGGGCATCTGTTCATTCTTGCACAAGCCACTCGCAACGGCACCCCGCAGTCCTCACACGCCTCGCGCAGCGAATGAATCGCACTGAAATCTATCTTTTTTATCGTCTCATGCGATATCGATTTCATTGCACAGGTAGACATCCTGGATAGCGTTGAGCAGGGCGATGCCGTCTTTCATCGGTTTCTGAAAGGCCTTGCGCCCGCTGATCAGGCCGATACCGCCGGCACGCTTGTTGATTACCGCCGTCTTGACCGCCTGAGCCAAATCGTTCTTGCCCGATGCGCCGCCGCTGTTGATCAGTCCCATCCGGCCCATATAATTATTGACCAACTGGTAGCGGGTCAGGTCGATGGGATGGTCGCTGTTGAGATTGGTGTACATCGTCTCGTCGTACTTGCCGAAGCTACCGTCTTTGTTCAGCGCCTTGTAGCCGCCGTCCAGGGTGGGCTGCTTTTGCTTAATCAAATCGGCCTCAATCGTGACGCCCAGATGGTTGGCCTGTCCGGTCAGGTCGCTGCTGGTGTGGTAGTCTTTGCCCTCGACTTTGAAGGCAGGATTGCGCAGATAGCACCACAGCACCGTCGCCATGCCCAGCTCGTGCGCCATCGCGAAGGCCTCGCTGACCTCGATAATCTGGCGGCTGCTTTCCTGCGAGCCAAAATAGATCGTCGCCCCGACCGCCGCGGCGCCCAGGTCCCAGGCCTGCCTGACACCGGCGAACATCACCTGGTCGAACTTGTTCGGGCAGGTCAGCAGCTCGTTGTGATTGAGCTTGACAATAAATGGAATCTTGTGGGCATACCTGCGGGAGACGCTGCCGAGCACGCCCAGCGTCGAGGCCACGCCGTTGCAGCCGCCTTCGATAGCCAGCTTGACAATGTTTTCCGAATCGAAATAAATCGGATTCGGCGCAAAGGATGCCCCGGCGGAATGCTCAATGCCCTGATCGACCGGCAGCAGCGACAGATAGCCCGTCCCGGCCAGCCGCCCAGTCTGGCCGAAAAACCGCTGCAGGTTATTGAGCACTGGAATCGACCGGTCCGACGGACCAAAAATACGTTCCACCCAGTCCGGCCCGGGTACATGCAGATGTGCTTTGGAAATTTTGGGTGAACAAAACGACAATAACGACTCCGCATCCGGGCCTAACAGTTTTTCAACAGCTTTCAATTCTGCCATAATACACCTCCGATTGTCTGTCCGTTTTCAGGAACGAACCGGTGTGTTCGCCCTGGTTATCGCCGGCATCGTGCCGGCACGACGGTCGCTCAAAGCCGGCGGTACAGAATGATAGAGACACACCCCTGACACCGCGGCATTTACGGGATCTGCACCTCGAAGCTCTTGTGCCGCGTATTGCCGACATCGTCTGCCGCGGAAACCGCAATCACGTTGGGACCGCTGTCCAGCTCGTCAATACGAATAGTAAACTGCTCTTCGAGCGTATCATAGATCAAATCCTCGGGCAGTATGCTGATCCACTCGTCGCTGCTGTTGACGCTGTAGGCCACCTTGCCGATGACCGTCAGCGCGTCGCGCGCCGTCAGACGCAGCAGGACACCGTTATCTTCGACGGACAGTTCCGTTTTCTCAATCACCGGCGGCGTGTTGTCAATGACCACCGGATCGCTGATGCGCGAGCCGGTCAGCGCCGTGGCCGGGCAGTTGCTGCGGCGGTCATCAGCGGTGATGCGGATTTCATACCGCCCATCCGCTACGGTCCGGCCGTCCCATTCAAACCGGGTCTGCTCAAGGTCTTCTTTGAACGTTATCCAGCGGCTGCGGCCCACCTGCCTGAAGGCCAGGTGATAGATCAGGTCATCGTCATTGTCGTCCTCAGCGGCAAAGTTAATGTCAATCACGCCGGGCTTGTTCTGGTCGCGCGAGCGGACGGCTCGAACGCTTGTGACGCGCGGCGCCAGGTTCGGCACAACATGCGAAACGGCCGCTTCGCGCACCACGGGCGTCTTGTCATCGGTCGATGTGCTCAGTCGCAGACGATACTGCAGGAATCGTCCGACCGGACTTTGCAGGCTGGTCGGGCCGGTCAGTGTCCGCTCGTCGCTCCACGGCGAGAACGTCGGGTCGTTGGGATCGCTGACGTTGCCGGTGCGCGAGGCGACCCGGATTTGTGAGCCGGCCGGCACATCCGCTTCCAACTGAAGCGTGCCCCAGCGGGCCGGCTGCTTGGCGTCGATAAGCTGCGATCGGAAAACGCCTTCGTGTTCATAGCCTTGCTCCAGGCGTATCAGTCGCGCGGGGTTGGACAGCCCCAGGTAAAGCCGGTCGTCGCGTTCGACCAACGCCGTTACCTGGGCCGCGAGGGTGTCCTCGTAGACCATACTCTTTTCTTCGGTGGCGGGATTGACGGTAAACAGTTGTCCATCGCCGCCGGTGCCCAGCCAGAGCACCTCGTCGCGGCTGATCAGCGCATAAAAGACCATCATCTCGCTAAAGAGAGTCGTGACAAACCCCTCGGGTGTGATCTTGTAAATCTGCCCGGCCGTGCGGGCCGTCGGCGTTTGCGGCGGCGCCGGTGTCGGGCGACTGGCCGGCTCATCGTCATCGGCATCGCTGCTGGCGGTGTTGAGCCGAACCGTCTCGTTGTCGTCATTGCCGTCGTTGTCCCTTTCTTCACCGGCAGGCATCACCGCTTCGGGACGGCCGGGCAGCCGGGCCATGGCGGCCGCCGCGGCGCGAAGCTGCCCGGCGGCGGCCTGGGCACTGGTCGCAGCGGCATACACATTGCCCTGGGCGTCGGTCAGCAGGGCCGTGATTTCCGTCTGCTCGGACTCATACAGTACCGACGCACCAGAGCCGTCCAGCGGCAGCTTATAGACCACCCCCCGCTGGTCGGCGCCGGCATACAGCACATCGCCGTCAATCGTCATCGACAGGATATTTTTGTCCGGCGTATCGTAAAAGATTTCCGCGTTTTGACAAAACGGATCCAGCCGGAAGATCAGCCCCTCAGGGCCGGTGCCCAGGTAGATATTGTCGTCGGCGTCGCGGGCAATGGCATAAATATAGCTCACCTTGTCATGCTCAAAGACCGTCTCGGCCTCGGCGCCAAGGCGAACGAGCCTGCCCTGGCGGCCGCTAAGGCCGATCAGCAGCCTGTCGGCCACATCCAGCCCAAGCGCAAAGACATGCTCGTTGGAAAAACCGTCCCCGACCGTCGGGTCGGTCGTTTGCGCAGGATACACCTGGACGGCCCGGTCATGCAGAATGCGGATGACTTTGCCGTTCGGCCCGGTGCCCACATACAGCGCGCCGCGGCCGTCGACCAGCATCGCATGGATCGACCAGACATCCTCGAGCAGATCGCCGATGCCCGCGTCCGTCGTGCGCGGCGCCAGACGCAGCGTCCCGGTCGAGTCGATCACCACCTTCTCGGTATCGCCCTTTTTGAAATCGTCTTCTGACTGGTGCCGCGTGATGACAGACGTCACCGCAAATGAAGCGGCATTGGCCATTATGAACAGCGCTAATCCAATACGTATGATAGAATTCGATGTCGTGTTGTTCATCAACAGTCTTTCCTGACATTATGGGTGTTCAACGGTTAATTCGACCTGCACCGCGCCGGAAACGATAGTGTCCAGCGCGACGCTGTTCTGTATCCAGTTTTTGTATGGTTCGGCCGGCTCAAGACGTTTTGGATCCTGCATCAGGGCCATCCGCGTCGGCGGAAGATCCGGCAGGGCATGGCGGCGCATCGTCAGGCCGGTCGCCGGCACCGGCAGCACCGCATAGAGTTTGTTGCGCGGCATATTCAGCACCTGATCCAACCCCGTCAACAGCGAGTCGGTATCCACCACCCGGAACCGATGCGGCGCGTGCTGTGTCAAAAAGCTGTTGTACGCTGCGGCTCCCATCAAATGCAGCGTGTGTTTGCCGGCGGGCATGGAGTCGGGAATCGCCAACTCAATCGATGCGGCGGAACGTGAAGCGCGGAAAGTCTGGAGCATCAGGTTGGCCGTGACCGTCTGGCCGGGCTTGACGGTGGTCCGGGACAACTGCGCCGACCAGATGCCCGCGGTGCTGTCACCGGGCTCAATAAACAGCTCCACGTCGATGGCCTCGGGCCGGACAAGCTCAAAGGGATTGTTCAGCAGCAGCGTCAGGGTGCTGAGAATTTCCATCCCCATCTCAGCGACGCTGCGTCCGGAAGAGACATTGTCAAACGCAATCGCCTGGCCTCCTTGGACTTCTATACGTCCTTTATAACGCACAGTATGCTCCGGCGGCAGCGGCCCCTGCATCAGCGCAGAGGCCTGCACGACCAGCCGAGCAATCAGCGGCGTAAACTGGCGGTCAAAGGCCAGTTGGCAGTCATAGACGCGCACTTCCGGATCGTTGAACCGCTCGACGGAAATGCGCAGCGGAACCATCGTGGGGATCTTGCCGATTCGGCCGCGAACCGCGGCGTTCTGGTCGTACTCGATCGTCCCGAGAATCGGACCCGGTGAGGAAAATTTGAACGAACTCGTGCGCCCGGCCACCACCGTATGGACCGTGCCGGCGGCCATCGGAAACTGCACAGCCCCCAGTCCGGTGAAACTATGGCCAAAGCCGTAAACCGTATCGCCCTGAACGTCGGTTGCCGTTCCAATCGCCGCCAGGTTGATATCCCCGGAACACAAGACCGCCGCCAGTACACCGCCCGGCTCGATCGGCACATCCATATCCTGCCCGGCCGCCGGCGTGGTCAGCGCCCCGGGCAGCAGCGTCGCGCCGGGCACCATATCCGTACCGGACAAATGCCGGCACACCTCAGCCGGCAGCGAGGTCGCCAGCGCAAGCGGCAGCGAATCACGCGAGCCCAAAGGTGTCTGTTTGGCCATGGCCTGTTCATAGATGGCTGACAAATCCAGCGGCTCAGACACATTCAGCGTCATATGCCCCGACCCGGACGCGGTCGCTACGGCCGATGATGCGGCGCCGACCTGGAGCATGTTTTCAATCGGACGTACCAGATACAGAGGCTCCAAAGATCCCATCCAGCCCGCCGCCAGTGCCCCGGCCAGCCGACCGTCAATATAGACAGGTGAGCCGCTGACCCCCTGCACCGCCCCGCTGGCCTCAAACCGTTCGTCCAGAGCCCGCACAAGAATCATGTCCTCGCCCGGCTGACGATTCCGGACAACGCTGAGCACTCTTAGGGGGAATCTCTCAATCTCGGTCCCCGACCACACCGTCAGCGTATGCGCCTTCATATCCGTGTGAATTTCATCGAGCGTGATATAACGGTCGCTGTCAAGTTGCCCTAAGGCAGCGCTGCACATAAACAAAGCAGCGCCTGCTATGCATAGATGTAAATTTGACTTTTTCTTCATAGCTGACATCGTCTTTTAACCTGCTGTTAATATTCAAGGTCTGGGTTCCGGTTTATTACGGCCGCACAAAGCAACAAGTTCACATCGCGTCGCTGCGATTGCCTGACGCCGTGCCGAAATTTGCCAGAGACAAACTCATTTCTGTATCATACACACGAATCGGATAAAATGGAAGAATTTGCAGGAAGTCCGCATGAAAAAACACGGATGAAGCCGGAAAACTGAAATCTGATCCCAATTCAAGCCAAATTGCTGTGCGTGGGGGGGTATTTGTGCTTGATATTGGGCTTATGTGCCTTATAATTTCGCGTCCGTAAAAATAGAAGAATCGAAAACGCTAATAAGAAAGGTTGAATTATGGCCAATGCAGTTGTCAGCCAGTCCGGCGGGCCGACCGGGGTGATCAACGCCTCGCTGGTCGGTGTGATCGAAGAAGCCGCCAAACATGATCAAATCACAAACCTCTACGGCGCCGTCCATGCCGTGGCGGGAATCGTCAAAGAAGAGTTTGTTGACCTGAAAAAACTGTCGATTGACGTCCTCGAGCGCGTCGCAAACTCCCCATCCTCGGCGCTGGGGTCCAGTCGGGACAAGCCCGACGCGG
>PXAQ01000013.1 GCA_003567095.1 Phycisphaerae bacterium | reverse complement strand
TTTGCACATAGTACAGGCGGCCGGTTCGCAGCGAATGAGCGTCCAGTAAGTCGGGGCTTTCGATGAACAAATACTCGATTCGTGCAACGCACGCCTCCAGCTCGGCGGCACTTTCGTGCAGCCGTTTGAGAATAGATTCAAGCTCACACGTGTCGGTGTCCTTACTTGAATCTTGCGCCGTGGCGGCCGGCGTACAGCACCGCGCGTTTTCGGCGTTTGCCGGGGCCGGCAGTCCGCCCAGCAGCACCGCAACGGCTATTGCAGTCAAAAAAAGTCGCATCGATATCCTTTCAGAGTCTATTGTCTAAACGTCTTTATCAGTCGGTGTATTTCACCTAAATGCGTTATGATGTAATCGGCAAGATGTTCAAAACTATCGGCTTGGGCGTGGTTTTTTAAGAGCACAGCCAAGGCGCCGGCGTTTCGGGCTGCTTCGAGATCGTGTTTGAAATCGCCGACGACCAGGGTCTGGGCCGGCGCAGCGCCGAATCGATGACACAGCCACCGTACGCCGTAGCCGTCGGGTTTGACCGGGCCGTCCTCACGACATACCAGCCCGTCGTAATGCAGATTGTGCTTTTGGGTCACATAAAAGGCGTTCTGGCGGGTGTTCCGTGTCAAAATACCCACCGAAATGCCGTCCGCTTGAAGCGTTTTGAGAAGGTCGGCGGCGCCGTCGTTCAAGGTGGACTGTTCGGCCGCTGCCTGCTCATGAGCTGTCAGGACTGCCTGTGTTTTTGCACGCTGCCAGGGGGTCATCGTGTGCAGAGACTCAAGGATGCCGGCGCCGTCGGGCAAAAACCCGATCTCACGACGGATGACATCGAAATCCAAAAGCGGCTCGGTCAACGTCCCGTCCATATCAAAAATGACTGCTTTTATCGTCATAATGCGTCGTCAGAATCGTGCCGCAGCAGTTCAACCAGATATTGTGCGGCCTTGGATAAATGTTTGTCCTTTCGTATGACAATACCGGTCGGGCGATAAAAGTGTTCATTGGCTAACGGGATGGCCTTGAGCGTTCCAGTGGCCCGTTCGTTACGCAGGCACGGCTCAGGCAGAATGCTGATACCGGTATTGATTTCGATGGCCCGCTTGATGGTTTCGATATTGTCAAATTCCATCACCAGTCGAACCGGGACATTATATTTCTTTAAAATGGCATCAATGTGTCGGCGGGTGGGGACTTCAGGGGAGAGACTGATAAATTTTTCGCCTTGAAGGTGGTGAATGTCAATTTCTTTTTCCTTCGCGAAATGATGCTCCGGCGCACAGGTCAGCAGCAGCCGTTCGTTCTCAAAAGCGTATACTTCAATATTTTTGTCGCGCTGGGCTAGGGCGACAATCCCGATATCGATACTGCCGCGCAAAAGCCGCTCGTACACTTCTTTGGCGTCTTTGTACTCCACCGAGAGGTTGACATCAGGAAAGACGCCCATAAATTTTTTGACATAGGGTTGAAGGCTGTGCAAGCCGATACTGAAAATCGCTGCCAGATGAATCCGGCACGTCTGACGGCTCAATTGCGCAATGTCGGTGTTGAGCCGCTGGCAGCGTTCAATGATATCCCGGCACGCCTTGAGAAAGAGTTCCCCCGCGGCGGTCACCTCAATGGGGCGTTTTTTGCGATCCACGAGCTGGATCTTGTACTCCACTTCCAATTGCGCGATCTGCTGCGAGACAGCCGATTGGCTGATGCCGTGAATGTCGGCGGCACGTGAAAAATTTTTCAACTCTACCACATCGCAAAACAGCTTGGCGGTTTCCAGATTCATAATAAGGAGCTCTTATTCTACATATCGACAGAATTTATTGGAAATTCATAAAATTTGATAGTATTATAAGCCAGAATTATTGTAAGGCAAGTATTAATCTGTAAAATGAATCAAACAATCCGGAGGTCAGTATATGTCAAGTGCGACAACCTACATCCAATCTATTATGGACCTTGCCAAAAGCAGGAATGCCGGTGAACCGGAGTTTTTGCAGGCGGTGACCGAAGTTCTCGAGTCGCTGCTGCCGGTCCTGGAGCAAACGCCGCGCTATCGCGAGCACACTATTCTCGAGCGGATTATTGAGCCGGAGCGGGTCATTATGTTTCGGGTCCCGTGGATTGACGACAAGGGCAAGATTCAGGTCAACCGCGCCTTTCGTATCGAGATGAACAGCGCCATCGGCCCTTACAAAGGCGGCCTGCGGTTTCATCCGAGTGTCAATCTGGGCATTCTGAAGTTCCTGGCCTTTGAGCAGGTCTTTAAGAATTCGCTGACCACCCTGCCGATGGGCGGCGGCAAAGGCGGCGCCGATTTTGATCCCAAGGGTAAATCCGACAATGAGGTCATGCGGTTCTGTCAGTCGTTTATGACCGAGCTGAGCCGGCATATCGGTCCGAACACCGACATCCCCGCCGGGGATATCGGTGTCGGGGCCCGCGAGATCGGGTATCTGTTCGGCCAGTACAAGCGGCTGCGCAATGAGTTTACCGGTGTCCTGACCGGTAAGAATATCCGATGGGGCGGCTCGCTGATTCGCCCCGAGGCGACCGGCTATGGGGCGGTGTATTTTGCCCAGAACATGCTGGCCACCCAAAATGACAGCATGGAAGGCAAGGTCTGTACTGTCTCCGGGTCGGGCAACGTGGCCCAGTTTACCGTGGAGAAGGTCAACCAGCTTGGCGGCAAGTGCGTGACCCTGTCGGATTCGGCCGGGACGATCTATGACCCGCACGGCATCGATGACGAAAAGCTGTCTTATGTGATGGAACTGAAGAATGTCCGCCGCGGCCGAATCAAAGAATACGCGGACAAATTTAAAGGAGTCCAGTACTATGAGGGCAAGCGCCCCTGGGGCGTGACGTGCGATTGTGCGTTTCCCTCGGCGACACAGAACGAGATTTCCGAAGAGGACGCCAAAACCCTAGTCAAAAACGGCTGCAAGCTGGTCAGCGAAGGGGCCAACATGCCCACCGAAGCGGGCGGGGTGGATGTCTTTCTCGAGGCCAAGATCCTGTATGGTCCCGGCAAGGCGGCCAACGCCGGTGGTGTGGCGGTCTCCGGCCTGGAAATTGCTCAGAACGCCACGCATACCAACTGGTCGCGCCAAGAGGT
Source organism: Phycisphaerae bacterium (assembly GCA_003567095.1). The sequence goes on along the minus strand of PXAQ01000013.1, from coordinate 4,478 downwards.
GGACGGGCGGCTGCAATACATTATGAAATCCATCCACCAGCAGGCCAAAGATGCCGCCGATCGCTACGGCATGAGCGGCAACTATGTCGCCGGCGCCAACATCGCCGGATTCGTCAATGTGGCCGATTCCATGATTGACCAAGGTGCTGTCTGATTGCAGATGGGTTACGGATCAACTGCACGCCTCTTTCCAACATCACCGGAAAGGGGCGTTTTTTTATGTCTGCGGTTTGGGGGTGGTGTTTTGTGACGTGTAGGAACAGCAACGCCGCAGTGGGATTAAAAAAAGGTCTGCCGAAGCAGACCTTCACGTGTTAGGCAGAACCTCCGCTGATGCCGTGCAGCGGCCGTTGAAAGCAACCCCGTATATCTAAGTGGGTAGCCGTTGCGATCGTCCAAACGTCCTGTCTAAGCAGGCTTGTTTGATCCGAATCGACCTGGCCTCCCATGGGGAGTTCATCGGTTCTTTCAAATATGGGCCGCTGTCACGCACACCGCAGGGGTCAACCCACAATTGTAAGCTTACCATAATATCGGCCAGAAATCAAGCGAATGGCCAGCTTAATTTTGTCTGTGCTGTAACTTGCTGTTAATGAACCAGTTACATTCCAACTGCCGGATTTAATTTTACGCGGTCCGCAGCTCGGCGTTCAGGTGTTCTGTCAGTTTGCCAAGCACCACCTGTTGATAGGAGTCAACCGTCTCGTGGCGCAGCGTGCCTTCGTCGTCGCGGAATCGCAGCGAAAGTGTGATGCTTTTCTTGCCTTGCGGTATCGGTTTTCCGCGATACAGTCCGCCAAAGGCGATACTTTCCAGTTCACTCGGCGCTGCACGGCGTACCAGGGCGTCGATCTGCTTCCATCGCACTGACTCATCGACAATCAAGGACAAATCCCGTTCAATAGCGGGAAATTTTGGAATCGGCCTGGCACTCGGGATGTCCCCGGCCATGCTCAGCAATGTATCGACGTCCAGCTCGGCAGCGCACACCGTTTGTCGTTCCAGGCCAAAAACACCGGCGACCTCGTTTGATAACACGCCGGCAACGCCCAGCTCGCTGTTCTTGATCGCCAGGGTCGCGCCGGCTTTGGCCCATTTCAGCTCGGCGGGCGTGACAATCAATGTGTCAGCCAGACAAATGCGACGTACCATTTCTTCAATAATACCGCGCAGCTCTCTGAAATCCCCTTCCATTGCCATACCCAGCCGCAACCGCTCCAGCGGCAGGGCGTCTGCGTCTTTGGATGGAATATACGTATCGGCCATCTCAAAGATACGGCAGTCGGTGTTGCCGACATTGCTGTTGGACTGCAAGACCGACACGAGCGAGCCAATCAGGTTTTGCCGCAGCAGGTTGGACTGCTGCCCGAGACCAGCATCGCGCGCCGACAGATGATCGCCGGCGTTCTGCGCGGCGAACAGGTCGGCCGTTTTGGCGTCAACAAATGACACGTTGATCGTTTCAAAAAATCCGCAACCGGTCATATAGGCGCTGAGCCGGTTAAGGGTTTGTTCCTTAAGGCCGGGCCGGGCCACTTCGATATGAATCTTCGGCTCGACGGGAATCTTGTCAAACCCATAACAGCGCGCAACTTCCTCGATCAGATCGGCCTCTCGGTCAATGTCATGTCGCCAAGAGGGTACAGTGCAGACGATTAGGTCCTCGGTCTTTTCTTCCGGCGTAAAGCCCAGCGTTTCGAAAATACGCACTGCGATCTCTTTTGGCACGTCGATGCCCAGAACCTTTTTGACGCGGGACAATCGCATGGCCACTGTTTGCGGTTCCTGTTTGCCGGGGTAGGCGTCCGCTACTCCGCTGATGACCGTCCCGCCGGCAACCTGGGTGATTAACTGTGCGCAGCGGCGCGAGGCCCATTCAATGTTTTCGCGATCCACGTGGCGCTCAAAGCGATAAGCCGCCTCGGAATTCAGCCCCAGCCGCCGAGCGGCGCGGCGGGTACAGACCGGATCGAAATGCGCTTCTTCCAGCAGGATTGTGGTGGTCTTGTCGCTGACTTCGGTGTCCAGTCCGCCCATCACGCCGGCCACCGCGATGGCCCGATGGTCATCGGCAATGACCTGGATTGTATCGTTCAATTCGCATTGCGTGCCGTCGATGCTGACGATGCGTTCGCCGTTTTGGGCGCGGCGCACAACGATGGTTTTGCCTTTGAGCGTATCGTAATCAAATGCGTGCGGCGGCTGGCCGTGCTCGTACATCGCATAGTTGGTGGCATCGACGACATTGTTGACGCTGCGCAGGCCCACTGCCTCCAGCCGTCGTCGCATCCACTCCGGCGAAGGCCCGACGGTTACGCCGATGATGACCCGCGCGGTATAGCGGCCGCACAGCGACGGCTCATTAATCCGGACATCGGCATATTCGCTGATATCCTGCTGTGCGCAGTCAAGGAGCACCTCGGGCAGTTTGACGCTTGTGCCCAGGGCCGCGGCAACCTCGCGGGCGATGCCGATATGCCCCAGGCAGTCGCCCCGGTTGCTGGTCAGTTCCACATCCAGCACCGTGTCGTCTCCGACAGTCTCGATGCCTTCTATCGGAAACCCGAGATCGCTTAGCGTATCCCCAAGCTTCTCGGCAGACAAATCGAAGGACACATACTCCCGAAGCCATTCCAAAGAAATCTTCATAATAACGGACTCTTCATTAAGGTTGGCGATTTGAAATACCCATAAAACCGCCACATTTAACCCATCATCTTGAGATTGTCAACACGTTGACACCAAATTACGAATCAGGGGATGTGCGGGTTGGACGAATGGTCTTTTTTTCGGGTGTTGGTTTTCTATTGCAAACGCTGAGTGCCTTTGCTAAACTCGATTCTGTCGATTATCCTATTGACGGATATTGTCAGAACGGGTGAAACGTAATTCGATTACTTTTTATTATGGATAGGAGAAACCTATGAATGCAGACAGACACATCAATTCAGACCTGAGTCGTCGGGATTTCCTGGAAACCTCGGCCAAGGTTACGGCTGCCGCGGCTGTAGCGGGCGGTTTTTCTTTTGCTCGAGGCGATCAGGCGACGGTCCCGTTTGCGTTTGAGCCGCTGCCGTTTGCCGATGATGCGCTGGAGCCGGTTATTTCGGCCCACACCCTGAGCTTCCATTACGACAAGCACCACCGGGCGTATTCGAACAATCTCAACGAGCTTGTCAAAGACACGCCGTATGCCCGGATGTCGCTGGAGCGCATCATTCTGGACACCGCAGGCAAACCGGACCAGACAGGGTTGTTTAATAACGCCGCTCAGACCTGGAACCATACCTTCTACTGGCATTGCCTCAAGCCCAACGGTCGGCAGATGCCCTCGGCGCTGCGGTCCCGGATCGAGGACAGTTTCGGCAGCGTACAGGCCTGCAAAAAAGAGCTGGCCCAGGCGGCTGTCAACGAGTTCGCCAGCGGCTGGGCCTGGCTGGTTGCCGACGGACAGCAGCTCAAGGTGGTCAGTACGACCGACGCTGAAGTGCCGATGACCGACGGGCTTAAGCCGCTGTTGACCATCGATGTGTGGGAGCATGCCTACTACCTGGATTATCAGAATCGGCGTGCCGAGCATGTCGAGAAGGTGATCGATCACCTGCTGAACTGGCAGTTTGCGGCTCAAAATCTTGACAGATAAGGGTGGCCGGCTCTTTTTTTAGCGTCACCCACACCCGTTTTGTACCGCCAAGCCGACCCTGCCAAGTTGGCGTATCGTCCCCTCGCTCGGGGACGATACGTGGCAGGACTGGGGTGGTTCTTGCCATAAAAACACTTTTTAAATAACATCTATCTTCTTGTTTTTGCTGGGCTTATGACATTTTTGGGAAGGGGGTAGCTTTTTCTGGTATCTTTTTTGCTGTTAACATAATCTCTATGTGGAGACGGTGTAACGACCACGGACTCATTTAAGAGATGTAATGGAATCTGATAATAGGAGAGACAACAACTATGGCAGCAAAAGAGTTAGCATTTGAAAGCGATGCCCGTCGTGCTTTGTTGACGGGCGTGGAAAAGCTGTCCTCGGCGGTCAAGTCGACGCTCGGCCCGCGGGGTCGCTGTGCCATCATCGACAAAGGCTGGGGCGGACCGACCGTGACCAAGGACGGGGTGACAGTGGCCGAGGAAATCGACCTGCTGGACAAGACCGAGAATATGGGCGCCAAGCTCGTTCGGGAAGCGGCCAGCAAGACCTCCAAGACCGCCGGCGACGGGACCACCACTGCGACGGTTCTGGCCGAGGCCCTGTTTCGGGATGCCTTTAAGAATCTGGCCTCCGGAGCGGACGCGATGAGCCTGAACCGCGGCATCCAGAAGGCGGTTGGCGCGACGGTGGATAAGCTGGCGACGCTGGCCAAGCCGGTCGATATCAGTAGGAAAGACAGCATCGTCAATGTCGCCGCGATCAGCGCCAACAACGACTTTGAGATCGGCAAAAAGATGGCCGAGGCCTTTATGAAAGTCGGCAAAGACGG
>PXAQ01000203.1 GCA_003567095.1 Phycisphaerae bacterium | reverse complement strand
GTGAGGGACATTGATGTTCTTCACATGGTTTGAATAGTGTGGCACTCTTGATACCGAAAGGCAAGAGAAACAGAGAATACAAAGTAAACCTAAATGAGGAACTATACTATGTCTACTCGACATAAGCCCGTTATGTTGTTGATGATCGCAGTGGCCCTAATCTGCTCGCACGGTTTCTACATGGAAAAGGCGGCCGCTGATTTTACAGTTTTTTTACATCACGTTTTCGCCTTTCGGGTGTACAATTCAAATGAACTGATCGCGATTGAGTGTTCCCGGTTTTTCAAAGGAGCTTTTGCGATGAAACAGGCAATTTATATCACAATCATGGCCTTGGTGGGGATGTTTCTGTTTGACGGCGTTCTTTCCGGCGGAACGCAGACTGAAACCGACAAAGAAATAACGTTTCGGTATTTAAAGAGCGATCAGAATCGTGCCCGCCAAGTTGCGGCTATTTAAGAAAAATGCCGATTTTACGGCGTTCGAATAGATTTTGTCCGAAGGCATCGAGCGGTTCGCCATGCGGATACGCGGCTATGGCATGGTAAGACCAAAAGTACCGGACACTTTTAGTTGACCCTGAACGAAAATGAGGAAATTATTATGAATAAGTCCGTTATGTTGTTGATGATCGCAGTGGCCCTAATGTGCTCGCACGGTTTCTGCATGGAACAGGCGGCCGCAGACCGAGCAGAAAGAGAAGAGAGAGGATCAATCATTCGGAGATATGCGCCTATTTATCGAAGCTCCAGTACGGCATTTGCAGACGCCTTTGCTGACCCCAATATCGTCATAGGTGTGTTTTATCGCCCTTCATATTCGTTGATTGAATTGGAAGAGATTGATCCCAATTTGCCTTCTGAAGAAAAGATTGAAATTCTAAGAAATTTTCGTGTCGCCGGTACCAAATTTAGTTTAGTTCGGCTACAACTTCTTAAACTCATTCAGGGAGACATGACTGGACCAGTTGTTTACATTTCGAGCATGCCAATTATGGTTAGCAGCGAACCTTACCTTCTAACCTTCCACCCACGTTCTGAAAGTAAATGGATACTTGCTTTGCGAAAAACGACGCCAGAGTACCGAGCCGCCAGATTCTATCAGGATATGGGAAAATACAAATTCCTCAATGATGATACCTTCTTCACGGTCTGGGGGCATCAATTTGGGGCACTTTGCCTGGAATGGCCGGAAGATAGCGCTATTGAACAGCCCGATTGGGTGGTGAAGGTTTCCGAGGATATCATTGATGATTTCAAGGTCATACAGGAATTAACGACAGACCTGAAGAAAAACAGACTTGACCCCAACGACGCGGTCGCCATGACGGAAATGCTTGAAACAGAACAGGCCAAGTTCATCTTCGCAGAAATCATCGACGGAAATGCTTGAAACAGAACAGGCCAAGTTCATCTTCGCAGAAATCATCCGGCACGAAAAATCACTTAGAACAGAAGATTGCAGCCAAAAAGATTGAGCTCGCTCAGATAACGCAAGCTGACCGATAAGGCTGTAGCCGAGGCGTCGCTGAAGCGGTCATATTGTGTGACGTATGAGACTTTTTTGAGACGTATTATGACAGCCGGATGGTGGGGCCTGCGGCGGCTATAAAAATCGGGTTTGCTGTGCCGGTTCGTGCTACGATACAAGTTTAGGGGAATAATATTAAAGCGAATTGAGGAAAGGATATGAAAATGCGAAAGATGAGTTTAATTTGTTTAATGATGGCAGCAGTAATTCTCAGTGCCATGCTTTGTCTGACATCGTGCAATAATTCAGGCAATTCAGGTGCCGGTATGGCTGCAATTGAGTCGCAGGCTTTATCGCCTGACCACGCCAGACAGGAATCAGCGGCCATTGCTGGTCGCCGTGCTGACGGCGAGTCTTGCTTAATGCAGGTCGACATGGAGGCTTATTACCAATCCGTATTGAGAAAATACGGTGGTGTCGATGACTTCACCACCGCCTCTCTGATAGCCCAGATGGACAGTGAAATACCCGCTGTCAGATCCACCTCTGCCAGACTTCTGGGGTATCGGAAAGAAGTCTCGGCCATCCCCCGCTTGGAAGCTGCGCTGTACGATGAATCACTCAATACACAGCTAGCAGCAACTCGAGCTTTATTGAATATGGGCAATCGGTCGGGGATTAAGGTCATGGAGGAGTTTTGCGAAAAGGCCTCAAAAGAGTTTGACCGGGGTGATTATCGAAACACGATAACATATTCAGACATGGCACGGGTATTGGCGGATGCAGGAGAAGTATCGGCTATTGCCCATCATAGGAGACTTCTTAAATTTGACCGATCTTGGGGTGTAAGAATTAGTTCCCTCAGGGCTCTTGAAAAACTTTACGAGAAAGACACCTCTGTTTTGGCGGACATAGCTGCTATGAAAAACGATGAGAACACACAGGTTCGCAGGAACGCAGAAAACATTCTCAAGCGACTTAAAGAGAAATAGAAATGTTACGCGAAAATGAAATTTTCAAGAAGGCTGGCTCACCGACGATTGCTTGTGTTTTATTCATTTTGCTTGCACCGTTTCATTTAAGTGCATCGGACATCCAAACGGTCTGTTTGCCTGACGGCTGATCCACAAGATTCTGTTGATGAATCATCTGAAAGTCAGTGGGAAATGAAATGAGAAATTTTAGGGGACCAGAGATGCTCTGTAGATAAAGCATTTTGACAATTTGGATGTGTGGACGTTTGGTTTTAGGGCAGTGATGGGCTAAAGCCCATCTTAACGAATCAACGAACAAATACGAAGGGAGATTGTTATGAGAACCGTGCACCTGTTATTCATGTCGACACTGTTTTTGCTGGCCGGGTGTGTGCCGTCGCTGCACGCGCTTTACACCGACGAGACGCTGGTGTTCGACCCGGCCATTGAGGGCCGCTGGCAGCAGCAGGACAACGATTATCTCTGGGAGTTTGTCCCGGATGCCGAAAGCAAATCGTATGCCCTGACCATCCACGAAGGCGACGGCAAGACAAGCAAGCTCATCGCGCACTTGGTGGAGATCGACGGACAGCGTTTTTTCGACTTCTATCCTGACAGCGACTCGCCCGCAGAAATCGGCTTCTGGGCGGCCGTACACCTGGTCCGTACGCATCTGTTCTTGAAGGTTCACGACACCGAGCCGGATATTGTGATGTCGGCGATGGTTCCTGACACGATCGACACGCTGCTCAAAGATAATCCCGAGAGGGTCAGGCACGAGCGTCTGGAAGATCGCATTGTTCTGACAGACACGCCGTCGGGATTGCAGGCGTTTGTTACGGCGGGCCTGGACATCAAAGACTTCTTCTCCGAGCCGGGTACGCTCAAGCGTGTCACGGATTCCGAACCGACCCGCCCGGCCCGCTCACAGTGAGAGATGCGATTGTTGCCGACGATGTGATGGCCGAGGTTTTCCCGGGCAAAAAAAACTCTTTCAAAGTCTTTTGCTTTACATTATACTGATAACGATTGAGTTTTCCCGTTCCTGCGCAGCTATGTCGTGTAGCGGTATTCAGTGACGGGTTTTCGCGCGAAAACGGGAATTTAATACCCTAAAGGGTATTTTTGCACGGTCGGTGCGATCAATACGCAACTAAGCCAGGGACGAAATGGACCACTCGATAGAACGCAATCTTGGGCCGCAGCCGATTGCGGACGTGATGCAAACGCATGGGCTCCGGGCCCATGATGTGGTGGCGGCCTCGGGTGAGCAGATGACGCATAAGATGGTCTCGCGGGCGTGCAAAGGGCGGCGGCTGAGCCGGAAGATTCAGTTTAAGATTATGCGAGCGCTGAGTCGGGCGACCGGGCAGGAGTACGGGCTGGGGGATTTGTTCACGTATTGAGCAGGATGAGTGGCGAAAACCCATCCTGCAGGCTTACATTGTGCCGCACATCGGTGCGATGAAAAAAGTATACAGAAATAATACAATCGGATAATATGTTTCGTAACAAGGTCTGATTATGCCAAAATTAATGATTGACAACACGACGGTGCAGGTGCCCGAGGGCGCGACGATTCTGGACGCGGCCCAGGCGGCGGGCATTTCAATCCCTACCCTGTGTCACCTGAAAGGGTTCGACCCGTCGACAAGCTGTATGGTCTGCGTGGTGCGCGTCGAGAATGTCAAATCGCTGGTGCCGGCCTGCGGGGCCATGGCAGTCGAGCACATGCGCGTCACGACCGACAGCGCTGAAATTCGCGCCGCCCGCCAAGCGGCGCTGGAACTGCTGCTCAGCGATCACCTGGGCGATTGTCTCGGGCCGTGTCAGATGGGCTGCCCGGCGGGGATGGACATCCCCCGGATGCTGCGTTATATCGCCGAGGGCAACGACCGGGCGGCGATTGAGGTCGTCAAACGCGACATCCCGCTGCCGGCGATTCTGGGGCGAATCTGCCCGGCGCCGTGCGAAAAGGTCTGTCGCCGGGCAAAAATCGACCAGCCGGTGGCGATTTGCCGACTCAAACGCTTTGCGGCAGATACCGATCTGGATTCGGGCGAACCTTTTGTGCCGCCGGTACGTTTAAATAAGAGCAAATCCGTCGCGATCGTCGGCGCCGGGCCGTGCGGACTGTCGGCGGCCTATTATCTGGCCTCGGAGGGGATTCGATGCGTGATTTATGACCAGCACGCCCGCCCCGGAGGCGCGGTTCGGTATGGCCCGATTGATCGCAAGGTGCTGCCCTTTGATGTGGTTGACCGTGAGATCGGAGAATTACTTAAACAGCCTGTTTCGTTTGAGCCGCAGCATCGCATCGGTAAAGATATTGCTTTTGATACGTTATGTAGGGAAAACGACGCGGTGCTGATCGCCACCGGCGAAGCGGCGCTGTATGATCCGAATGACTTTTCGCTGGAAACCAAAGACGACAAAATCTGCGTTGATCGAAACACGTATGCAACGTCGCGGGGCGGCGTCTTTGCCGCAGGCGGCGCAATCGGCAGCCGCCGGATGGCGGTGCGGGCGGTGGCCGATGGCAAAGCCGCTGCGCAATCGCTCGCGGCGTTTCTGGCCGGCGAAGCAACGGTCAACGACAAACGCTTTAACAGTCGAATGGGTGCGCTGGCGGCAGAGGAACTGGACGTCATGCTCGAAACTGCCGGCCCTGAGCCTCGGCAAGAGCCCGAAAAGCCGCACGCCGGCTATGTTGAGTCCGTCGCCCGCACCGAAGCGCAGCGCTGCCTGCACTGCGACTGCCGCAAGGCGGATGATTGCCGATTTCGGGATTTGGCACAGACCCTCGGCGCCGACCAGCGCCTCTGGAAGGGACAGCGAAAGACGATGCGCCTGGCTATGGACGGTCAGGGCATCGTTTACGAACCCGGCAAATGTATTCAGTGCGGCCTGTGCGTGCAGACCGCCCGGAAGGCCGGCGAAACCACCGGGCTGGCGTTGGCCGGACGCGGGTTTGCAATGACTATCGGCGTGCCGTTTGATCAATCGCTTGGCCAGGCGCTCGCACACGCCGGGCCGGAATGTGTGAAAAATTGCCCGACCGCAGCGCTGTCTTGGCGTTAGCTTATGATAACAAGGGTGGGCACGGCCCACCCTACCTTGTGATGGAGACGATTGATGCGTTTAATACATGCACTGGTGATGGCCTTTACGCTGTGGTTCTGTTTTAGTGGAGCTGTTGCCGGCGACTGGCCGCACTGGCGCGGGCCAAATCGTGACGGCATCAGCACGGAAACCAACTGGGACCCCTATGCGCTGAACGATGTCAAAATCGCCTGGCAGGCTGAGATCGGCATCGGTTACTCCTCTGTCAGCGTGGCCAATGGCAAGGCCTATACAATGGGCAATGTCAATCGCGATACCGATGTGGTCTATTGTTTTGATGCGGCAACCGGCGAAGAATTATGGCGGCATACGTATGACGAACCGCTGGCTCCCAAATACTACGAAGGCGGCCCCAGCTCGACGCCGACCGTCCATGACGGCAAGGTTTACACGCTCAGCAAGAGCGGTGAGGTCTTTTGTTTGGATGCGGCAACCGGCGAAGTAATCTGGCACCGCGACCTGCCGCACCAAGAAGGGCTGGGGCGCGTGCTTCCGGCCAAACGCCCGAGGTGGGGGTTTGCCTCTTCCGGACTGATTTTTGATGATATGATTATCTTCAACGTCGGTTCGGCCGGTGTAGCCCTGAATAAAAACGACGGCAGCATTGTCTGGCACAGCAGCCGCGGCGAGTCGGGCTATGCCACGCCCGTGCCGTTTACCGCTCCGGACGGGTCCACACAGATTGCCCTCTTCGGCAAAGACAGCCTGATGGCGGTTGACCCGACAGATGGCGAGGTGCTCTGGAGCCATCCTTGGCAGACACGCCATAATGTCAATGCCGCAGATCCGATCATTGTCGAGGATGAAATCTTTATCACGTCCGGTTACAATCGCGGTGCAACGCTGTTGAAAATGAACTCAACACTGACGGAGATCTGGGAAGATCGCACGATGCGCAGCCAGATGAGCGGCCCGGTGCGCATCGGCGACTACCTGTACGGCATCGACCAGAACCAACTGGCGTGCGTGCGATGGGACACCGGCGAGCAGCTTTGGGCCGAGCGCAGCGTCGGCAACGGAACGCTGTCGGCGGCCGGGGATAAGCTCATCGTCCTGAGCGAGCGCGGACGGCTGATGATCGTCCAAGCTTCGCCGCACGGATTTAACGAGCTGTCCAGTGCCGATGTTCTCAGCGCCCGCTGCTGGTCGCCGCCGACTCTTTCCAACGGGTTGATCTATGCCCGCAACTCACGGGGTACGCTGGTGGCCGTCGATGTACGCGATGAAAACATGCTGAGCCTTGTTCAAACGAGGGAACCTGAAAAGAATGACTGGCCGCAATGGCGCGTGCCCCGGCGCGGGGGCGAACTGCAGGTTTATGACATTGCCGCACGCTGAGGCCCTTATGCAAAAAACGATCCTGTATTGCAACTGTTCACAGGCGAACCTGACGCCCGAACCGAACCGGCAGGCGGCGCTGGATACGCTGGCAGCCGCCGGTGTGCGCTACCTGTACACCGACGATTTGTGCGGGCTGTGCGCCGATGCCGACAGCGATCTGGTAAACAATCTCGCAGGCGATTCGCTTTTGGTGCTGGCCTGCTTTGAGCGAACGGTTCGGGCGCTGCTCAATCGCGTTGGGCTGTCTGAGGTCAAAACGCTCGAGACGGTCAACCTGCGCACCGCCGAGCCGCAAGCGATTGCCGAGACACTGCAGCTCAACGCCGCCCGTCCCGGTGGGCGCATCACGCTGACGCGCAGCACTGCCGACTGGCAGCCGTGGTATCCGCTGATTGATGCGGACCGCTGCACCCAATGCAGGCAGTGTCTGAATTTCTGCCTGTTCGGCGTCTACGCCCTCGATGCGAGCCAACACGTGAGCGTGGCCAGGCCGACTCACTGCAAAACCGGCTGCCCGGCCTGTGCGCGCGTCTGTCCGTCTGCGGCTATTATTTTTCCGAAATACACGACCGCCCCGATCAACGGCGATGCGGTCGATGAGCAGGTCTGGAAAAGCACACCGCCGCCGGACAACCTTCAGCAGCGGCTCAGCGGCAATGTGATGCAGATGCTGCGCAACCGCACCGCCGGCGGCCGGGGCCGATCGCTTGAGACGCTTAAAGACGAACTGGATATTCCCGAGAGTGTGATTGAAAACCTGAAAAACCAAACGAATCGCTCAGCCAAAGATTGACCAATAATAACGTGATGCTATGCCGACAACCCGCTTAACACCCGCCATCGTTCTCGTGGCCGACCGCACGCTCAGCGCCAATTATAAGGCGCTGTTCGAGGGCATCTTCGCCACG
>PXAQ01000025.1 GCA_003567095.1 Phycisphaerae bacterium | reverse complement strand
TCAGAGCCGCCTTTGAGCAGCACGGCGTTGCCGCTTTTAAGACACAGCGAGGAGATCTGCACCAGCGCATCGGGGCGCGACTCAAAAATCACGCCGATCACACCGATCGGGCAGGTGACCTTGTACAGCTCCAGCCCCGCGTCCAGCTCGGTCGCGGCCAGCGTCTTGCCGACCGGGTCGGCAAGGGCTATCAGGCTGTCCAGCCCCGCGCAGGCCTCATCGATCTTGGCGGCGTCAAATTTCAGCCGCTTGAGCAGGGGTTTTGCCAGGTTGTCGCGCTGGGCCTGGGCAATATCCTCACTGTTGGCTTGAATAATCGCCTCCGAATTTTCCCGTAGGGCATCTCGAATAGCCGTCAAGGCGGCGTTTTTTTGCTCTGCTCCGGCCGCCGCCAGCCGGGTCGAGGCCCGACGTGCCTGTCGGGCGGTATCCGCAATCGTCATTATCATGCTCCTGAAAAACAATCAACACATCGCTACTTTAAACGAGACATTTTATCAGCAATTCCACCGCCATTCCAGCAAAAACTTTCACAATCAGGGCTTGCCACCCCACGGCCGATACCGTATACTGTGCTTTTCCGCGGGCGTAGCTTAATGGTAAAGCCCCAGCCTTCCAAGCTGGTCATGTCGGTTCGATTCCGATCGCCCGCTGTTTGTAAGTCATTGCTGCAAATCACGTTAGGGAAACTCTACAAAGCCAAATAGGGGGCCCGCTTTCGTGCCGTTTTGCTGGCCCTTGCAGGCCATACTCTCCCACAGATCAGAACCCTGCAGGCCCGCAGCCCGCACATTGTTCAGCGCTGGCACTATGCTTATCGCGACGGTGGTATGGGCCGAGAAGGGAACACGTCCGACGGCATTGAAGCAAACCGAATACGAGTGGGTTTATCTGTTCGACGCGGCCAGTCAAGTGTGGAACCAACGGACACACCAACAGAGCAAATCCATCTGTAAAACCGAGGGGATAACGCGCGAGAAATAATCCAAATCGGAGTTCCATGGATTAAAGGGTCCCGTTCTGCTCAAATTGGGCACAAAAGGAAAAAAACTCGGTCTCACAGGAACGTGTATTTGTACCACGGCCGTTCTGACCCTTGAACCCTTGTCTTTGTGACGGGGGTGCAGATGAGCCGCGGGCATCCATGCCCACGACTCCAGTGATATCTGTACGGTATGTCTCTGTGATCAGCGCAAAAAAATACCAGTTTCTATCATCCTGTGATGAGATCCAAATCCTTCACATCCATCATTTCCATCACGTTGTCCCGAGGCAAGTGAGCTGTTTAAATTGTAATTATAGCGGCCCAAGGCGGCAGTTCAACCTCTTTTTCAGTATTTTTAAAATAATTACCTTGTGTCTTAAGTTTATTGAATAATTTTATGTGGTTTTGCCGATGTACTGAATGAGGGACAAGTGGTTGTCCTGCAAATACTTAAATTCAGGAGGCAAAACCATGGATACGCTTTCAAAATTTTGTTGTCAGAATAAACCGTGCCCGGATTATGGAAAACGGGGCGCCGATAATTTGACCGTGTGCGGCACGTATGGCAAAAAGAACCATATCCGTCTGCTCTACTGCCGTACCTGCAAAAGCCGATTTTCTGAGCGCAAGGGGACACCCTTGTTCCACATGAAACTGGATGAGAAAAAGGCTGTTTCTTTGCTTGCTCATCTTGTGGAAAGCTGCGGTGTCCGCAAAACCGAACGTTTGGTCGGCGTGAACCGCAATACCGTGATGCGTTATTCCCGTCTTGCCGGCCCGCATGCCCAAGCGTTACATGATGAACTTGTGTCTTTTTCCCCCGATGACGAAGGAGGCTCAATTTGACGAAAAATGGGCCTTTGTCGGTAAGAAGAGAAACCATTGTACCGAGACAAAGACGCGGCAAGGAGACAATTGGGATCATGTCGCCTATGACCCAGAACATCGCCTTGTTCTCAGTACAGTGCCGGGCAAGCGGACGGCCCAAAATGTTCAAAAACTGGTGTTTGATTTCAAGAAGCGAACCGGCAGTCGAATGATGCATCTGATGACCTCCGATGAGTATAAACCGCGTAAAATGGCTATTTTGAAAGCGTATGGCAGAAAAACAAGGCCGCCCAGGACGAGCCGCCGCTGGGCCGCCCCAGTGAAGACACCGCCTTGCTCAAAGAACAGAAAAAGCTTCAGCGTCAGGATGAGCGTGACCGTAACGCGGTGGAAGGCAAATTCGGCCAGGGCAAACGCCGGTTCAGCCTGGCCCGAATCATGACGAAACCGGCCCACACCTCGGAAGTGTCGATACTGGTGTCGTTTATCGTGATGAATCTGGAAAAGATCCTGACCGGGATCCTTTCTTTTTTGGTTTTGTATGGTATTGGCGGCCGGCTCGGCTGAGACAGCACCGCTGGACACTGGACAATGCGGTTCTGGTTGACCGAGCAACTGCGGCCTGAATCGAACGGTCACAGAAAATAGCAATTGGGTAACTTATTCAGCAGGCCCTACGTATGTCACATTCTGCTTCGGTATCCGCTTGATCCAAGTGTTTTTTATCATCCTCACTGATCCGTTCAAAATCCTCTTCGGGCAGCTCGATCCCGATAATGGCCGCCAAGTGCTTCTGCGCTTGCCGGCGTTCCGGTTTGCCGGCTTCGTCCTGCCACATCGTATGATTCAAGTCTCGCACCAAATGCCAATGACTTCTCTGTTGATCATTACACAAGCGTCCCAAGCTCTGGATCAGGCCGCGTTCGCCATCGCTGACCAGTATGTCCGCAACCGGCTTGCCCTCGGCAACATGAGCCTGGACGACTGCGGCAATCGTCTCCCCGTCCGGACCGCTGAATGCCCCTAAAGGCACGATACGACCCTTTTAATCCACGCCTAAGACGATTCGTAATTCGCCGCGATGGGTGGATCCCGGCATCCGGATTCGGACGGCGTTTATAGCGCGTACCATCGGCAAAAAGAACATCCAATGTCTCGTAATCACTGTCCAGATGTCACGTTGCGGCAGGACTTGTCGGTCGGGGTCGTCTAGCTGGTCTATGACCTGGCCCAACAGGTGGGGATTACATACCGGCAAATTGCACGGCCATGCCGATGGTGCCCCTGTGCAGCATCTTGTCGCGTTCGACGCGGACGACTTTGGCGGTTTTGATGCGGGCGTATTGGCCTTTTTGGCGGGCCAGTGAAACTGTGCGGGGGAAGTTGACCTCGACCTCATGGCCGGGGCGGATGGGCGCGGTCATCGGCAGGCAGATATAGGCCCCGCCTTTGCTGACATTGACGCTTTTGCCGGAAAAGAAGCGGTTGGCCTCCGGAATCCATACACTGACCGGCCAGGCCAAGTCCGAGCGTCTGTCTTTTCGCTGTTCGACAAGCGTACTTTCCATAGTTGCGTTCTCCTTAAATCTCGTCAATTTAATCGCCATAGGCTAGAATATCGGCAATGTTAAAATGGGAAGTTTAGAGGAAATAGGAGGATTTTTGTTTTGTCTTCAGTTTTTCTATGTCACCCTGAAAAAGGAGTAAACCGATGGGTGTATTATCGGCCGATGATGGCATTATTTTTTCGAATCAATCCATGAAAATGGATAAAATCGCCTAAATCAGGTGGGCATCGCATCGATCTCGACTAAGGCTATCGGGAAAAAGATAAAGATCGGCAGCCAACTGAACAAGGCCGGGTGGACCCGTCCGAAAAAAGGCTCCGTGGCATACAGCGAGCTTAAAAAAGCCACTGTAAAGCAGGCCGCGGTAATCATAAAACTCCGCAAGATCGCCGATTTTATGTCACGCGGGTCCCGGCAGACCAACACCGGCAAGGCCACCATCAGCATAATCAGGTTGATGATCGGCATCGTAATCCGGCTGTGCTTCTGGACGGCGATCTCCGGCAGTTGCGTATGGCGCGTGCCGGGGTCCTGCTCCAGTTCGATCAATTGCCGCAGGCTGAGCAGGGACATAAATCCTTCCCGCCGCCGCAGTGGGATCGTCTGCGGATCGAGATTGGTCGCATAAAAGTCCACCACCTCATCCGCGCCAGCCGTGATCGCTTCGGGGGCCACCCGTGAGGCGCTCAGAAAGTGCCCGTCCTCGAGCGTCCATCCGCGGCGGTCGGCATCATACACGGCTCGAGCGGCTTGAATACGCCCGACCACTCGCCATGCGCCGTCATCGTCCCGCTGGCGCAGAACAATCAGCGGGCTGATCATCGTCTGCTGCCGTTCTTCATAGCGGGTGCAACTGATTAGATTGCCATGGGCATCGCCGACGAACCACAAGTCATACGTGGCCTCGCCGGGAAGCTGATCCTGCCGCCGTGTCAGGTCGCCGGCCAGGCGGGGGATGATGAATTCCTGGTCAATCACCACCAGGCCGGTCAGGCCCAGCGACAACAGCAGGATTGGCGCCAAGATGCGTTTGAGGCTCACCCCCGAGGCCATAATGGCGATCAGCTCGTTGTTTCGCATCAGGCGCACCATCGAAAATACCGCCGCGATCACAATAATCATCCCACCTAAATCCCGAAACCACAACACCACGCGAGCGCCGTAATAATGCGCGATGCTACCGGCTACCGTCAGCAGCCCCAGATCGGTATGCTCGGCAAACTCATCGAGGTTGAGGAACATGTCCACCACGACAAACATCCCTATCATTACCGCCAGCGCAATGCCATAGCCGTACAGGAAATTTTTGGCAATATATCGGTCAAGTGTTCTCATTGGCCCTGCTCTATGTCCGCATTAATTTCCGATAAATCATGACCATCAGGATGCCGATCAGCAACAGCCCGGCCCATGTGGCCGCAATCCCAACCAGTTGCGGCGTGGTGGGACTTTTGATCATCTGCTTGCCGGACATAATGAACACCGAAAAAATTCCCGCCGGTATCGCGCTGACCCCGAAAGCGGTCAGTATATGCCCGCCGCGAAAATGGATTCCCAGCGCGATGCCGGTCATAATAATGATCACCGCGCCGAGCCCATAGACCAGGCGAAAATGAATCTCCGCAGCGATATGGCGATCGATAACAGCAAGATACTGTCTTAATGCGGTCATGCGCTGCAGGTACTGCTTGCTGGGCGGCCCGTCCAGTATCTGACCGGGCTCGGTGGCCTGCTGGAGCATTGCCAGCAGATTATCCGTTTCAAGCCGATCGCTGAGGGAGTCGGGATACAGCACATCGTTCACAAATTTCCGCGGCGTTGTGCCGCTCATCCCGCCGGTCCGCTGCCACCTTGGCGTATCCAGCATAAGCTCCAGACGCAGCACGTCGCCTTCATGTTGCAGCGTGATAAAACCGGCCGGGCTGGTGTAATCGACCGTTAATCCCTCGCGAAAGCGGTCCCGCTGGCGGAGGCGGATGGGCTCAGCGAGATTCAGGGTCAACCGCCGCCGGCTATCCATCTCGCAGCCGCCGGCCGAGAGAGTGTAGAGCCGCGAGCCGTCGGCATCGACCAGCGTGACTGCCTGGCCGGCTTGAAACGCGTCGTTGAGCTTTTCGGCCAGCAGTTCAATCGCAAGCTGTGCGTGGGCCTCGGCGGCGCGCTCGCGGACGGGGAAATAATTCATCTTATCGGCCTCGATGCGCTTGATTTCCTCAATCTGCTTGAACTTGATACTCTCGCCCAGTAGCGGAGGAAACTGTTCCTGAACCTCCAGCCGTCCCAAGTAAACCGGGGAATACTCATCAAACCGATAGGCCTCCTCGGCGACAATAATCGCGGTGTTGTAGGTTTGCTGTGTGTCGATGGATATACGCACACGCTGTGCCGTGACGACACGATGGGATGCGTCGGGCCGAACTTCGGCGATCACCACGCCCTCGAGCAGATTATGCTCAGGAAAGGCCTTTTCGGCGTACAGTCGATAGCGGCTTTGCGGCAGCGCATAGTAGCCGCGACGCTGGATATTTCGAAACAAAATCTGCTCGACGTTAGCCTTGACACTTTCTTCGCTGCGCTGAAAAAATGTCGGCGTGACATAAAAGCTCAGCAGCAAATTCACCACCGCGACCAGCACCGCCACGCTGATGCCCGGATACAGCAGCACCGACAGGCTGATCCCGCTGGCCCGACAGGCATCCAGCTCCCGATCGGCCGCAAACCGGCCGTAGACGATAGTGCCCGCAAACAACGCGCCGATCGGCAGGATAAAGGTCAGCGAAATTGGAAGCAGGTAGCCGCTCAGGCGCAGCATCTGAGAGGGGCTGACGCCATATTCCATAATCGTCGGCGCCAGCATACCGGCCGAGACCATCAGCGTCAGGGCGATGCTCGTCAGCACAAAGGTCCGACACAATTCCCGAAAGATATATCGATGTAGCGTGAAAACCACATTTAATCCTGTCAATTCATATTCATTTGGTGCCCCTATTGTGCCAAAAGCTTCTGACGATAGCAACAAAAAACTCCCCATGCCGAGGCGACGGCGTTTTTTCTCACGGTGTGAAAAATTTACTCGACAGCGGCCGTACATTCGGATTTATTGAGTACAAAGGCGTATTCTGTGTCGAATGTGTATATGTTTAACCTTGAATTTGGAGACACCACCATGAAACGCCTAGCAGTATTTCTCATTTTGATGGGAACTATCATGATGATTGTTTCCTGTGCCGAGCCGACCCGGCGAGCGGCCGAGGATTACCCGCTCACCCTGATGACGGTCACGCCGGGGCCTTTTCACGCCGCACTGATTCAGAAAAATATGTACCCGCAACTCAACCCGACGGTGTATGTCTATCCCCCCGAAAGCGCCGAAAATACAAACTATTCGCTCTATTCGCTGAAGCGGGGCGCACGGGCCGGCCTGGCTATCCTGCAGGGCCCGGAGCAGAACTACCGCACGGAACTGTATATCAAGCCGGCCGACGGCGTCTCGCACACTGCGATGAATTTGGCGATCTATACCGCCGTGTAAACCTCCAGCGAAACTGCCTCTGTATCACAATGCGTCGGCTGGAGAACCGCTGCCACATTGCCGTTCCCGACCGCTACCGAATCGGACATGAGGCGCACTTTACAAAGGTGACTGAAAAATACCTCCGCTTCCTCGAGGAAGGCACCATGCCCGACTGGGAAGTGCCCAATATGATTACCAAGTACTGTATTGCCCCCAGCGCCCTGGAGATGGCATGCTTAGCAGTCCGTACCGTTTTTCAGCGAAAAAGGCAGCTCAGGAGGGCTGCCTTTTTTCTTGAGTTTGCCGGCACCCCTTCCCCTGTTTTCCAATCCCCCAGGATAGGCACCTTGCGCTCGCGCCGCGTCCGATAACTTTTGTCCTGTCGGTAGCGATCACTATTGTTGCACATCTTCCCATCATACTTTGGCCGCCAATGGTTTTGTTTTGTATGTTTTAGTGTAGACCCGGGTTTGGTGGGGTGATAGGTGTTTTCTATGCTGAAAACGCCTGTTTTCTGTAATGTGCGCGGTTCCTGATGGGTGCCTGCAGGCCGTGAAACGTCGAACGGGGCAAGTTGCTGCTCGGAAATTCGGTTTAGCCGTCAAGAATTTTGCACGGCGTCATTAAGCCGGCCAAGGCAATGGACGACATCATAACCGGCAGATAATAAATGAAAAAGGCGATTGATATGGCCGAACGAAAAAAAACAGAGTCGCGAAACGGCGCAGCGGCCTTCACACTGATCGAGATTATGGTGACGGTCGTTATACTCGGCATCGTGGCGCTGATTGCGGTGCCGATGATGAGCGGGGCCGCCGATATGCAGGTGCGCGGCGCCGCCAACCGGCTGGCCGCCGACCTGGAGTATGCCAAAAATATGGCCATTACCCACCAGAGTCCCTTTACGGTGGCCTTTGATACCAGCGCATCCAGCTATGAGG
>PXAQ01000192.1 GCA_003567095.1 Phycisphaerae bacterium | reverse complement strand
GCGTGGTCTCACTTGCCCGGACGGTCTGTCAAACCGACTGGCTAAAATGAACCGCCGTGGTACGGAACCGTATGCCCGGTGGTGTGAGAGGCCGGGGCTGCGAAGCCCCCGCCTACTCGATACTCACGCCACGCGCCAACCCGCCGTGCCGCCCGATACTCATCGTACCGCGCATCCGCACAGCGTTTTCGACCGATTGATTGGCCGCCATCTTGCTGGCCGTTACGTCCAGGCGCTGTTGCCAGTCATTATTTGTGCGGACATGATAAACCGTCTCCTGTGTGGAATTAACATGATGTAAAAAGCTGTCGCGATAGGCCCCGACAAGCTCTATTTGGGCTCGCGGCTTCACAAGCACAATGAGCATGTTCTTGCTGCTGTCGAGAAATACTGTGATGTGGTACGCTATAACCTATACCGTTTTACGGTGGAGGGTCTCTCGCTGCCCGATGTCAATAAGCCTGTGCTGTCTACGGAATTTCACTTTGTGGCGGTTGATCGCGGGATGTTTTCGACGGGCCTCAAGGGTGCCAGCGACCAGCAGGACCCGGTGTATCTGCTGCATCGCTATGTGACCACTGCACAGGAAAATCCGAACATTATAGGCGTCCACAGGTTTACCTTTAACTCCCAGCCGACCACGGGAAGAGGCGACGGTGAAAATTACCAGATCGGCTTCGTGGACATCTGCGACAGGCCCTATCCCGAAACCCTTAAGACCCTGCCCCGTATCGGGTCAACACTGTATCAGCGCAGAATGAGTGCTTCAAAAAAAGTCAATAACGACAACCCTGCCCCATAAAGGCTTGGCTCAGTCAATCTGCACAACGTCCTGGTATTGAGGCACGACGACCTGCCAGCCGGTTTTTTCTATGAGGTAGTCCTTAAACGCGTGGGCTGTTTCTTTTTCACCGTGGACCAGAAACACTTTGCGGGGCGGTGTCTTGATGTTCTTCAGCCAGGTCAGGATTTCCTGCCGGTCGGCGTGGGCGCTGAAGCCGTGTACCTGCACGACGTTGGCCTTGAGGGGGTAGGTTTGCCCGAGAATACGCACCTCGGGCGTTTTGTCGAGGATGACCCGCCCCAGCGTTCCCCGGGCCTGGTAGCCGACAAACAGAATCGTGCTTTCCGGACGGGTGATGTTGTTGACCAGGTGATGCTTGATGCGGCCGCCGGTGCACATCCCCGAGCCGGCGATGACCATCACTGTGCCGCGGATGTGGTTGATGGCTTTGGACTCGGCGGTGGACTGCACGAGCTTGAGGCCGCCGAAGCTGAACGGCGATTCGTTCTGCATCACCAGTTGGGACATCTGCTCATCGTACAGGTCCGGGTGTTTTTTGAAGACCTCGGTAACCTTGACGGCCATCGGGCTGTCCAGAAACGTTACTGTGTGCGGGATGCGCTCCTCGCGCAGCAGCTCGTTCATATAGTACAGCACTTCCTGACTGCGGCCGACCGAAAAGCTGGGCACGATGATATTGCCGCCGGCGGCGTGAGCGGCGTTGACGGCGCGGCAAAGCTGCTCCTTGGTATCTTCGACTGTTGAATGATCGCGGTCGCCGTAGGTGGACTCGACCAGCAGATAGTCGGCCCGGTCAAAGGTCGCCGGGTCCTTGAGGATGGGCTTGTCCAGACGCCCGAAATCGCCGGTAAACAAAATGGTGCGGCACTCGCTGTTGCGGCAGATGTCCACCTTGATCACCGCGGCGCCCAGAATGTGGCCGGCGGTATGGAAACTGGCCTCGATCTCGTCGTTTAGTGTGATACTGTCTTTGAATTTGACCGGGACAAACTGGTCAAAGCAGGCTTGGGCATCCTCAACCGTATACAGCGGCTCGACCGGGTACGGACTCTGGCGTCCTTCTTTTTTGTGACGCTTGCGTTTGAAGGCGGCATCCTCTTCCTGCAGCTTGGCCGCGTCCAGCAGCACGATCTTGGCAATTTCCGCCGTCGCCTCGGTGGCGTAAATGCGCCCTTTGAAGCCTTCCTTGACGAATTTGGGGATCAGGCCGCAATGGTCCAGGTGGGCGTGGGTCAGCAAAATCGCTTCAACCTCGGACGGTTCGACGCCAAAGTCCTCCCAGTTGCGATAACGCAGATCCCGTTCCTGGTAAAGTCCGCAGTCGATCATCACCCTGGAGTGGTTAAACTCCAGCAGTGATCGCGAGCCGGTCACATTTTCGGCTGCACCGAGAAATCGCAGTTTGATATCCATCGACGTCCTTTTGTTATCCGCGGGTCTTTACAGGTGTTCGGACTTGAGAAACAGGTAGTAGAGAAACCCCTCTTCATAGACCTGCCCGGCCATTTGTCCGGCTTGGTCGCCGACGCCCATATAGACGTCACAGCGTCCCGGGGCCCGGATGGCCCCGCCGGTATCCTGATCCAGTGCAAAACCGGTGTACGGTGCCTTGATGATCGCTCCGCCGACCGGGCGCGGCAGACGTGTCTTGAGCAGCGTCATCGCCCCGCGCGGATAGATGGCCTTGTCGGTGGCGATGGTGCGCATCGGGATGACCGGCTCATTCAGGCTGCCGCGCGGTGTACCCTCGCCCACTCGGAAAAAGACAAAACGCGGATTATGGTAGACGTATCGATCGATCTGATCGGGATTGGCTTTGAAATGATCGATCATCGCCTGCAGGCTCAGGCCCGTCGAGGAGACGATGCCGTCGTCGATCATTTTGCGTCCCACACTTTGGTATTCGTGGCCGTTGGTGGCGGCATAGCCCAGTGTGGTCAGGCTGCCGTCTGGCAGCCGCAGCTTGGCCGAGCCCTGGACATGGGCGATATAGACCTCAAACGGATCGGCCAGCCAGGCAATCTCCTGCCCTTGGAGCATGCCGGACTGCTCGATTTCCCGCCGCGAGGGATACGGCGCAATCGCTCCGCCGCCAAGGTCGCGTCCGAGTATTTCACCGTCATCGCCTTTGACCAGGTCGTCCGGCTGGGCATACAGCGGATAGCGGAATCTTTCTGTCCGTGTCATGGACCCGTCAAAGATCGGGGTGTAGTAACCGGTAAACAGCACCGTCCCCTGGTTATCCCAGCCGACCGACATATAAAAATCGAATCGCTCGCGAATCGCCGCCTCCAGCGGGCGCCCGATCAGGCCCTGATCCAGCAGCTCGCCAAAGGCCCTCAGGCTGGCGACGACATGATCGTGACTGATGCCGTTGCTCGGGAAAAAAGCCTGGCTGGAGGGTTTGGACATATAGCTGAGGCTGTGATCAATCGCCCGTCGCAGATTCAGGGTGTTGTAGCAGGCAAAACTGAAGTTGGGGATCATGTCCGGATCCGTAATCTTTCGCAGGGCATACTGGCCCGGCGGCAGCGGCCGCTCGTAATCGGGCGCTTCCACTATTTCGGCGGTTCGACAGCCGCTAAAAGCCAGTATTGCCGCCAGGAGACCTAACCATAAACGCATACACTTCATAATCACTCCAGAGTACCAAAAATTGTTTTATGCTGCACGGCCATCGTGGCCGTGTTGTTTTAATTTTCTAAACGACGCCTCGCCAAGATGAGCACACCTCATCGCCTGTCACTCTATTTACTCTAACATCGGGAAACCAGGGCAAATTTCTTTAGACGTGCCTGAAAATAGTCAAATTATCGGAAGCTCATAGTGCATTTAACCGATCGACCTTACCGGGCAAACGCGGCGGTCAACGTCGTATAGACCAGCTTGGCGGCCAGAAAATCAGCCCGCCAATGGGCCTCATGCGGGCACAGTTCCACGACGTCAAAGCCGACGAGTTTTTTTTCGGCGCACACCGCCTGAACCAGCTCAACCACATCGTACCATCCCAGCCCCCCCGGCTCCGGCGTGCCGGTGGCGGGCATGACCGACGGATCAAACCCATCCAGATCAATCGTCATATAGACATTCTCGCTGAGGCGCGACACGACCTGCTCAATCCATTGGCGACGTGAAAGTTCGCTTATCTGATGGGCAAAAAAAACGCGATCTCTATCCATATTCGACAATTCTGCCTTATCCATACTGCGGATGCCGACCTGGACGATGGGGCACATCTCTTTGGCGCGTGCCATCACACAGGCATGGTTGTACCGGCTGCCGTGGTAGGTGTCGCGCAGATCGGCATGGGCGTCGATCTGCAGGATGGTCAGGTCCTCAAACGCCTCGGCCGCAGCGGTAAAGGCGCCGATGCTGATCGAGTGTTCGCCGCCGAGCAGGACTGGAAATTTGTCCTTGCCCAGCCAGCAGCGGACGGCCTGATGAACCGCGGCAACCATAGCGTCGACCGAGGCGAACCCGTCCAGCGGCGCATCGGTGAAAATGCCTTCACGAAATACCTCATGGCCGGTCTGGATGTCATAAAACTCAAGGTTATAAGAGGCCTTGAGAATGGCCGCCGGGCCGCGATCGGCCCCCTTGACCCATGTACTTGTCCCGTCGTAAGGAACCGGCAACACCACCACGCGCGCCGTGTGCGGATCGCGAAATTCCGGGTCAAAATCCCCAAATTGAAGCGGCTGGCTGGACATCGATAGAGGGCTCAGTCAAACAAACACACCGCCAGTGCCACCGTCGTGGTCCACATATCGCGCACGCCGCGGGCGGTCTGGGTAATATTGCTCGTATTGATGAACAGGCCGCTGGATTTGTAAGCCTGCTCCTTTTCCGACCATGCCAGATCGGGATTTACGTCAACCCCAAGCGTCGTGCCCAGCATCTCGGCCGCCAGATCCTCAGCCGTATCCTCGGCCTCGCGCTTATTCATTCCGTGGCCGTGCACTTCGCTCAAATATCCCCATTTGTCTCGGTCTTTCGGGATGGCAACCCCCACCGAGGAAGCAACCAGACGCCCATGCTCGTTGGTGTCGCAACGCGCCAGGACGCAAAAGCAAATTGATCCGGGCACAAGCTGCTTGATCCCCTCATTTCGGCTGATAATCTTGCATTTCGGCGGCAAAATTGAGGATATCTGAACCAAATTCTGTTGGGCCACCCCGGCCTGACGCAGCGCGTCCTCGAACGATCTGAGCCTGTATTTGTGCTGACCGACGCCTTTGGTTAAAAAAATCTTTGTCGGCACAAGATTTACCATAATACATTCTCCTTGCCCATCCACGGCAATTTAAGTCGCAAATTATGATTAACAGCCAAAAGGGGAGATTATACGCAACAACTGACGCACCACAACCCAAAAAACAACTGAAATTACTGAAAGAATTCGGGTTATTTCCCGCAATCAGGGAAAACCTTATATAAAATTCTGATCTGTTTGCGGCAATGCAGCGTATAGCATTCCCGAATCAACGCGGAGACTAAAGACGATTAAATGGATCGACTATTTGAAACAGGTTCGAGATTCAGGAAAAAGTTAAAAAGACGGTTGTTTAATCTAAAGAAACCCCTATAATTCCCGCGATATATAGGGAGCAGGCATTCAGACAACCTTAAATTATGTGGAGTGAAATCGGTAACATTATGGCGAAAAAGAAGACGACAAAGCGATTGGCCAAACGCGAGCTGGAAAAATATCGCAGGCTGCTGCTTGAAAAGTGGACTGAGATCGTCGGCGATGTGACGACCATGGAAGAGAATATTTTTCAGGGCGGCGGGGAGCTGTCCAGTATGCCGGTGCACATGGCCGATATCGGCACGGACAGCTTTGAGCAGGAGTTCGGCCTGGAGCTGGTCGCCGAGGAAAAGAAGATGCTTGACGAGATCCAGCAGGCCCTCAAACGCATCGAAACCGGCGAATTCGGCATCTGTGAAGGGCTGGGCATTCCGATTGAAAAACGGCGTCTTGAGGCCATCCCCTGGACGCGCTACAGCCTCGAATACGCCCAGATGCTCGAAGGCAATGATGGACGGTTCAAAAATCGCAGCCGACCGCTGGACCGCGACAGACCGGTCGTCGAGCCCGACGAGGACGACGAAGACGAAGAAGAAAAACCGGCCGGCGATGTTGAGCCGGGCCAGGAAGGGATGCAAAGCCTGGACGCCTTGGAAGAAGAAGAGCAGGACGACGACGAAGATCGCGAAATCGCCTAACCGCCGCGTCGGGTATCTTCAGCGAACCGGCCCGGCCGTCTGAGAATCGCGGCTCAGGTGGACCAGCCGCAAATGATGAAGCTGGTTATTTTTCTCGATCAGCTCGCACGTGGCCTCGGCTTGGGCAAAAATCAGCTCAAACAGCGGCCGGTTGACCTCCGCGGTTTGGGGGGTATAGCCTTCCAGATACACCAGCAGATACCCGCAATGCGTCCGCTCGGTGGCCAGTTGACAGGCAGCGATGCAGCCGCCGTTGACCGGCACAAGCAGCGGATCCTCCCCGTCATCCAGACGGTCGCAGATCGGATCGATCCAGCGGGCAGTGTTGCTGAGCAAAACGCCGGCCCGGCCCGGATGGCTCGCCTTGCACTGCCGCTGCGCGTCGGCGACGATCAAAACCGGCCCATCCGGCTCCAGGCGGCCGAATAACTGACCGCGAACCTGATCTATAAGAAGATCTGAAGAACCCAAAATGTCTCTGTACAGTGCTTCCATGTCGCATAACAAATCGACAAAAAGCAAGCGTTGCTGAGGTAAAAAGTGCGGAAACGATCAAAAAAAGTGAAAAAAATATAGGGGCAGTGGGGGTTATTCTGAATAGAGGGCCTTGCGGATGCGGCCGTCTTTGTCGCGGAATTTAACCATATGCACGCAGTTGCCGCGTTCGTTGTATTCCACAATATCCATATACGCGCGAATCAGCAGCACGCCGCGGCCGGAGCATTTGTATAAATTGTCGCCCTGGCGGGGATCGGGCAGGCCGTTGGGGTTAAAGCCGGTGCCCTCATCGGTGATGGAGATGTCGATTTTGTCCGAGGTGACCAGGCTTTCGATCCGTACGCGTTTTTCCGTATCGCCGTGATTGCCGTGCTGGACGGCATTCATAAACGCCTCCTCCAGCGCCAATTGCACCCCGAACAGCTCATCGTCGTGATAGGCGCACATTCGCGCGGCGTCCAAGATCTCCTGACTGGCCGCGTCGGTCGCTGCGCGTTTGCCGGGCAGATCCCAGGACTTGTGCCAGACTGTATCCGAGCTTGACACCGACTTAGCGCCTCCAATTTACACTCAATTTGTGCCGTTCCAAATGCAACACGCCATCTCCGCGAAAGAGCTATCGTTTCAGGCCGACAAGGGCCTCTTCCTGGTCGGGATAGATCTCAAATATCTTGTCCAGCCGCGTAATCCGAAACACATCCAGTATTTTCGGGTCGATCGCGCACAGCCGCAGCTTGCCCTCCTGCTCGTAGACTTTCTTGCTGATGCGAATCAGCAGGCCAAGCACGGAACTGGTCAGGAACTTGACATTTGAAAAATCAATCACGAGCTGGATCTTATTATTTTGCTCGATCAACGGCATAAAAGAGCCTTCCAGGGCCTGAATTTGGTCATCTTCGAGGATCTTTTCGTCGGTCAGCGTTGCCGACACGACTTGGCCGTGATAGTCGATCTGCAAATTCGGATTCATTTCATCCATATTAAAATCTCCATTAGAGTCGGTACTTTATTGACAAATCCTATAGCCACAGTACAGAGCTGTCAAGAAAAATGACGATTTTGATGAATTTAAGGAGAAAATTCAATCTTTTTCAGCCTTTCAAAATATGCAACAACCTCTTTTACAGGAGTCACTTACATGATTTATCCTGCAAAAGCCGGTCTGGAAATTCGTTATTTAGATAAAATTTCCCTTGCAACTCTTGAACAATAACTGATAATTGGTGTATACAGAGATAATATGTGTGCCAACTTATTATTCGGCTCGTTTGAAGCAGCGGATCAACAGGGAAACCTTTACAAACATAAATATTTTATAGGAGAATGTAATTATGAAAATCAGTCGATCTACAGGTTACGCATTGGTTGCGGTCGGGTTT
>PXAQ01000018.1 GCA_003567095.1 Phycisphaerae bacterium | reverse complement strand
TGGGAATTGTCCTGACGAAATCCCGAACGCTTTTTGCAAAGCGATATGTCCGCTCTTCCAGATCATAGTGTTTTGATTTTTTGTATTCGGACATTAAAATTTGTTTCGGATTTCGTGATTCGAATTTCGGATTTCCCTATAAGTAGTTTCGACAGTCGGCCAACTTGCCTTCGATGGCGCTGGCTGCCGCAGTGGCGGGGCTGGCCAGATAGACTTCACTCTTGGGGCTTCCCATCCGTCCGACGAAGTTTCGGTTAGTCGTGCTGATGCATTTTTCGCCGGCGGCCAGGATGCCCATAAACCCGCCCAGGCACGCCCCGCAGGTCGGCGCGCTGACCACACAGCCGGCGTCATAGAAAATCTCGGCCAGCCCTTCGTCGATCGCCTGCTTCCAGATTTCCGGCGTGGCCGGCACGACAATCGTGCGAATCGCCACCTCTTTACCCTTGAGAATCCCGGCCGCGACGCGCAGATCCTCAATCCGCCCGTTGGTGCAGCTTCCGATATAGCACTGATCCATCGCCAGGCCCGCGCACAGCGTAATCGGCTGGCCATTGCCGGGCAGGTGCGGCAACGCCACCATCGGCTCCAGCGCCGAACAGTCGACGGTATCGGTGTGCACATAGTCGGCGTCCGAATCCGATTCAAACTCCGTATAATCGGTCTTGCCTTTGAGCCGTCCGTCCAGATAGGTCCGTGTCGTCTCGTCGACGCCGATGATGCCGCTCTTGCCGCCGGCCTCAATGGCCATATTCGTGATGGTCATCCGCGATTCCATCGTCATCGCTTTCAGTGCCGGGCCGACAAACTCCATCGCTTTGTACAGTGCCCCGTCGGTACCGATCCGGCGAATCACCTCAAGAATCACGTCTTTGCTGTACACCCCCGTTTGCAGCGATCCGGTCAGCGTAAACTTCATCGAGGCGGGCACCTTGAACCACAATATCCCCGTCGCTATCGCCGCGGCCAGATCCGTCGAGCCGATGCCCGTCGAGAACGCCCCGAACGCCCCGTAGGTGCAGGTATGGCTGTCGCCGCCGACGATCACCTCGCCGGGACGAATGTGCCCCTGTTCGGGCAGCAGCGCATGGCACACGCCGGCCCGGCCGAGCTTGTAATAATATTTAATGCCTTTTTCCCTGGCCCAGCTATCCAGCCGCTTGTGCAGCTCGGCGCTTTTGATGTCTTTGGCCGGCTGAAAGTGGTCCGGCGTGACCACAATCTTGTCCGGGTCAAACACCGTGTCAATGCCGTGTTCTTTGAGCATCGAAATCGCCGGCGGCGTGGTCACATCATGACACATCACCATGTCAATCTGCGCATTGACCAGATCGCCGGCTTTGACCGACGCCTTACCCGCGGCCCGAGCGAATATTTTTTCAGTAATCGTCATCGCCATTGTTAAAAATCCTGAATTTTAAACACTATTTCTTATAAAAGCACTAAACTTTAAGCACTAAATCATAAACAAATTCAAAAAACGAAATACAAAAACATAAAAACGATTATTGACTGTTGCGAAGAATGGCCGCAAAAATATAGACCAATTCTTCCGATTCTTTTCTCAATGCCGCTTGCCTTTGTTGCAACGACTCATTTGAAGTCTCCAAAAGCTCCGGCCAATACGCACTTTCTTTAGCCTCTTTTTTGCAAATTTAGTGCTTATGATTTAATGCTTTTCCCGGCTAAAGTGGCGCTTTTTCGTCTTCGCTGGTTCCCACACAGGCGACCATGCGATTGATCGCATCCAGGTACGCTTTGGCGCTGGCCTCGACGATATCGGTCGATGCGCCGCGGCCGATATAACTGCGGCCGTTGCCGTCTTTGACGCGTACTGTCGCCTCGCCCATCGCCTCTTTACCGCCGGTGATCGCCCGCATGGAGTAGTTCTCCAGCTCCGGGGTTTGCCCCGTCGCCAAGCGAATCGCCTCGTAGGCCGCATCGACCGGCCCGTCGCCGCAGGCCGCGGCCTGATGCACAGCATCGCCGGTTGTCCGAATGCGCACCGTCCCGGTCGGAATGGTCCCGGTGCCGCTGGTGACATTCAGATACTCCAGTACATACGTCTGCTCGACCGTGCGCACTTCGTCGTTGATAATCGCTGCGATATCCTCGTCAAAGACTTCCTTTTTCTTGTCGGCGATCTCCAGAAACTTTTCATACGCCGCCAGGCTTTCCTTATCGGTCAGTTGATAGCCCAACTGCCGGCAGCGATCCATAAAGCCGGCGCGTCCGGAATGCCGCCCCAGTACCATCCGTGAGCCGCTCAGGCCGATCAGCTCGGGGGTCATAATCTCATAAGTCTCGCGATGCTTGAGAATACCGTCCACATGTATGCCCGACTCGTGGGCAAAGGCATTCTTGCCGACAATCGCCTTGTTCGGCTGAATCACAAACCCGGTCAACTGCGAGACCAACTGGCTGGTGCGGAAAATTTCCCGTGTGTTGATGCGGGTCGTGACCTGGCCGTCGAAAAAATCCTGGCGTGTATGGAGTGCCATCACAATTTCTTCCATCGCCGCATTGCCGGCCCGTTCGCCGATGCCGTTGATGGTGCATTCCACCTGCCGGGCGCCGTTGCGCACCCCGGCCAGCGAGTTGGCCGTGGCCACACCCAGGTCATTATGACAGTGCGTGCTGAGCACGGCCTTGTCGATGCCTTTGACATGCTGCTTGAGATTGGCGATGACCTGCCCGTATTCGTACGGCAATACATACCCCACCGTATCGGGAATATTCAGCGTCGTCGCCCCGGCCTCGATGACCGCGGCCAAGATCTCATACAAGAAGCTCATCTCGCTGCGACAGGCATCCTCCGGCGAAAACTCCACATCGTCGGTGTACTGCCGCGCCATGTGAATGGCCTCGACCGCCATTTTCAGCACCTGATCGGGCGTTTTGCGAAGCTTGTGCTCCATGTGAATGGGGCTAGTGGCGATAAACGTGTGGATGCGCCGCTTGCCGGCTGCGGCCAGGGCCTTGCCCGCCGCGTCAATGTCCTTTTGGTTGGCCCGCGCCAGGCCGCAGGTCACCGGCCCGACCACCTGCTCGGCGCACAGCCGCGTCGCCTCAAACTGCGCCGGCGATGAGACCGGAAACCCGGCCTCAATCACATCCACGCCCATTTTCGCCAATTGATGGGCGATTTCGAGTTTTTCACTGATCGACAAGGCCGCACCGGGCGACTGCTCACCGTCCCGAAGCGTCGTGTCAAAGATAACCACATTTTCCGCTGACATAAGGATTTCTCCAATCTATCTGGTAAAAGAAGCGCCCATTATGTCAAAAACGAGCGCATATTTCCACTGCAAACTAAAAAAACGAGAGGTTTTGGTGAGGATTTTTGAGAGTTTACGCGCCGCAAGGGCGCAGAATAACCCGGCCGACAACGTCGGGTTCAAGGTAGAGACACACTGTACAGCACGGTTTCACAACCCTGAGCATATCCCTTCAGTCGCCGTTTTGCAAGCACATTATGGGGCCAGCGTGGACGTTTTTGACAGCCCGGCCCTACATCGTGAACCGAGAGGATTCGCAGAACTCCAAGGCGATATGGTTTCGGTTGCCGGTACAGCCAGCGGCCGGATCAATGCGTACGACACGGGCATACCCGGAAAAGCATCTCCGGCCGAGCTGCCCGCGGTCAGAGGGAGTGGTCATTTCGACGCTGACCAACTCGCCATCCCGCAGGGCTGTGCCCGGCATCGCAATCAGCGCGCCGCCGGGACTGACATTGACAGTGCTGCCGCTGAGCAGCCGCACGTCCTGAGCCCCGACCTTTTGGCAAAAAATCGACAATTCAAGCCGCTGGCGGCGATTTCGCCTGCGCTCACGATCCGTCGCAGAACTGTCCATTTGAAAGGGGGCAAAAAGTCCTTCGTCAGAATCCTTTGCAATCCGCATACCGTCACCTGTGTCCTTTCATCCATAAGGTTGTCTATACAAAGTCCATGCCACGCGGACTTTAAAATCCCTTTCAAACAGGAGTTCGCCCGTCATTATATCGGCTGAAGGGCAAAAAAAGTTGACAAAAAGCCAAGGCAGTCGCATGAAAAAAACATGCAACAGATTATCCGACTTTCATACCTTAGATCACAGTCGGGCCTGCATATAGCCCCTGACGCATGTCGGCTTTTTGCATACGCTGCAGGGTAGGCGATTGCCCGGAAAAAAATATATAAATTGTTTGACATCCCCGGTTAACAATGATATTGTATCAATTCCAAGGCGTTCGGCACAGGTGCCCGGCGTCTTGGCCTGAAACACGACAATGTGAGTGTGGTTTTGGTTCTGTGGTTGGGCTCTCGTATCCCGGCCAGATCAGCTTGTTCGCTCGGCGCGACCAGGCGGGTCGGTTGGCAACGCCCGATACCCCGCAGAGGCTGGAATAACGAGATGTTGATCAGGATAACTGACAATTTGACAGGGGCGTTATCATTTCTCACGTGCCAGGTGCGCGCGGTCATTTTCTGCGGTGTGGACCAACTGGGGAAGGGTTCTGCGCTCTTTGAACCGGACCGCCCCTTGCTTTCAGCCCCCATCACCGGCACCTGCAACCCGACTGGAATTCATTTGAGTCATTTTTTACGAGAAGTTTACGCAAAAACTAACAGGAGTTAAGCCTACGTTTTTTTCAGGAGACTGTTTATGAGTCAATCCCTTACAAACCCTGACTCTGCCACGGTGTACAAGCCGGGCAGCCAGGTGATGGTCGATATGCTGCTGGAGCAGGGTGTCGAGACGATGTTCGGCTATCTGGGCGGCGTGGTACTGCCGTTTTTCGACAAGCTCTACGATGCGCCGATCAACTTTATCATTCCCCGCCATGAACAGGGCGGCTGCCACATGGCCGACGCCTATGCCCGGGCGACCGGCAAGGTCGGCGTGGTCGTGGCGACCTCTGGGCCGGGCTCGACCAACCTGACCACGGGGCTGGCCACGGCGATGATGGACTCGACGCCGATGGTGGCCATCACCGGGCAGGTGCGCACCGACCTGATCGGCAACGACGCCTTTCAGGAGGCCGATACGACCGGCATCACCCGTCCGATCACCAAGCACAACGTGATTGTCAAAAACCCCAATGAACTGGCCCAAGCCTTCCGGGAGGCGTTTTATATCGCTCAGACCGGCCGCCCCGGGCCGGTGCTGATCGATGTGCCGGTCGATATGCAGATCGCCCAGTGCCCGATCCCACCCAAAGAGAAGATCCAGCTGCCCGGCTTTAAAGTGCGCTATCAGGGCCACGCCCGCCAGATTGCCACCGCGGCCAAGGCAATCAACGAAGCCAAAAGGCCGGTGCTGTATGTCGGCGGCGGCGTGATCATCTCCGGCGCCAGCCAGGCGCTGCGCGATCTTGCCAAAAAAGCCAATATCCCGGTGACGATGACGCTGATGGCGCTGGGCGCCTACGACCAGACCCGGCCCGAATCGCTGGATATGCTGGGGATGCACGGCTCTGCATATGCCAATTATGCGGTGCAGAACTGCGACTTGCTGATCTCGGTCGGCGCGCGATTCGACGACCGCGTCACCGGCGCCCTGACCAACTTTGCCCCGCACGCCCGGATTGTCCATATTGATCTGGACCCGTCCAGTATCGCCAAGAATGTCAACGTCGATATCCCGGTGGTTGGCGATGCCCGTCGGGTGCTGGAGGCGATGGCCAATGAGGTCGAATATCGCCCGCGCAAGGACTGGTTCGAGCAGATCGCAAGCTGGAAGGCGCGGCACCCGTTCCGCTTTGACCGTCAGGCCGATGTCATCAAGCCGCAGTCCGTCATCGAAGAGCTGCACCGCCAGACCGACGGCGAGGCGCTGGTCTGTACCGGCGTCGGCCAGCATCAGATGTGGGCAGCGCAGTTTTACAAATACCACCGTCCGCGGCAGTTTATCACCTCCGGCGGGCTGGGCACGATGGGCTTCGGACTGCCGGCGGCCATCGGCGCCAAGCTGGCCTGTCCCGACCAGACGGTCATTGATATCGACGGCGACAGCAGCTTTAATATGACCCTGACCGAGCTGTCCACGGCGGTGATGTACGAGCTGCCGATCAAGGTCTGTCTGCTGAACAACGGCTTTATGGGCATGGTGCGTCAGTGGCAGGAATTGTTTTACGGCAAGCGGTATTCGAAAAGCTCGCTGAAGAATCCCGATTTTGCGAGACTGGCCGAGGCCTTTGGCGCCGTGGGCATTACGGTTAAAAAGAAAGAACAAGTCCCGGCAGCTATTGAGCAGATGCTCAGCGAAACCCGCCCCGTCGTGGCCGACTTCCACGTCGATCCGGAAGAGAATGTCTGGCCGATGGTTCCGGCCGGCAAGAGCCTGCATGAAATGGATGGGCTGGACATCTTTGAAATGGCGTAAGAAAAAAAGCAAAGATCAAAAAGCAAAAATAAAAAAAGGCAAGTCCGGCCGGAAAGGCCGTCCGCTTTTTTGATTTTTCAGTATTGATATTTTATCTGGAGATAGAGATGAAGCATATATTGAGTGCATTGGTCTTAAACAAGCCGGGTGTTTTGGCGCATGTGGCGGGGATGTTCGCGGCGCGGGCGTTTAACATTGACTCGCTGGCCGTCGGGCGCACCGACGACCCCTCGTTGAGTCGAATGACCATCGTCGTTATCGGCGACGATCGGGTCGTCGAGCAGGTGCGAAAGCAGCTTGCCAAGATCGTCGCGGTCGTCAAGGTACAGGATTTCGTCGGGCAGGACGTGGTCGCCCGCGACCTGATGCTGATCAGTGTTACCTGTGTTCCTGAAAAAAGACCGGAGTTAATGGCTTTGATTGAGATGTTCAACGGAAAAGTTGTGGACATTGCCCAAAAATACGTTATGGTAGAAATCGCCGGTCCGGAAAGCAAGATCGAGGCCTTCATCGAGACCTGCCGACCGTACGGGATCAAAAGTATGGTCCGCACCGGAACCGTGGCCATGGCCCGCCAGGCGCGGTCGAAAACCGAACTGTAAGAAACAGCAAAACATAAACTTCGTGGAGATGTGAGTACTATGGCAACGCTTTTTTATGAACAGGATGCCCCGATTGATGCGTTATCGGGCAAAAAAGTCTGCGTGATCGGCTACGGCAGCCAGGGCCACGCCCACAGTCAGAACCTGAGGGACAGCGGGATCGAGGTGGCGGTGGCCGAGCTGGAAGGGACCGCCAACTTTACGCTGGCCCAAGAGCACGGATTTTCGCCGGCAGCTATTGACAAAGCGATGGACGGCGCAGCACTGATTATTATCACGCTGCCCGACGAGCTGCAGGCAAAGGTCTATGAATCCGCTATCAAGCCCAATCTCAAGCCCGGGCAGGTATTGGGCTTTTGCCACGGCTTTAATGTGCATTTCGGCTACATCAAGCCGCCCGAGGGGGTCGGCGTGGTGATGATCGCCCCAAAGGGCCCGGGCCACCTGGTGCGCAGCGAGTACGAAAAAGGCGGCGGCGTACCCTGTCTGATCGCGGTGCATACCGACCCTGACGGCAGCGCCAAACCGGTCGCCTTGGCCTGGGCCAACGGCATCGGCGGCGCACGAGCAGGCATTATCGAGACAACCTTCAAGGAAGAGACCGAAACCGACCTGTTCGGCGAACAGGTCGTCCTGTGCGGCGGCCTGACGGCGCTGATCAAGGCCGGCTTTGAAACGCTCGTCGAGGCGGGCTACCAGCCGGAGATTGCCTACTTTGAATGTATGCACGAGGTCAAGCTCATTGTCGATCTGATGTATCAGGGCGGGATGAGCTATATGCGCTACAGCATTTCCAATACCGCCGAATACGGCGATCTGTCCCGCGGGCCGCGGATCATCACCGACCAGACCAAAGCCGAGATGAAAAAGATCCTCGACGAGATCACCAGCGGTCAGTTTGCCAAGGAATGGGTCGGCGAGTTCCAGAACGGGATGAAGAACTTCAACGCCCTGTATGAAAAAGACTACGGCAGTCAGCTTGAGGTGGTCGGGCGCAAGCTGCGAAAAATGATGAACTGGATCGATGCCAAAGAAGTATAGAAATA
>PXAQ01000232.1 GCA_003567095.1 Phycisphaerae bacterium | reverse complement strand
CCGGCGCCAGGACAATGAGCTTGTAATCGCCGTGCCCGCCGCCTTTGACCGACTGAAAGTAATCGCTCTGGGAGGCGCGGATGTTG
Source organism: Phycisphaerae bacterium (assembly GCA_003567095.1). Next base: position 8,022 of record PXAQ01000232.1, on the reverse strand, counting down.
CCCAGGCCCGGCCCGCCGCGCTGCACGTTGGCGATCACACACGGAAGCTCGGCGGCGGCGATGTAGCTGATGCCCTCCTGCTTGAGGCTGACCCCCGGCGAAGAGGAGCTGGTCATGCTACGCGCCCCGGCGGCGGCGGAGCCGAAGATCATATTGATCGCGGCGATTTCGCTTTCGGCCTGCACAAAGGCACCGCCGGCCTGCGGCAGACGCCACGACAGATACTCGGGCACCTCATTTTGCGGCGTGATCGGGTAGCCGGCGAAAAACCTGCAGCCGGCCTGAACCGCGGCCTCGGCCATCGCCTCATTGCCTTTGAGAAGCACTTTCTGTCCCATTATTTCTTTGCCGCCTTGTTGCCATTGAGTTTGCGGTTGATCTCGATCGCGGTATCCGGACACATGCGGTAGCACAGCCCGCAGCCAGTACACCGATCCGCGTCAATCAACTTCGCATACGGATGGCCCTGCTGGTTCAGGGCCTTGGACATCTGAATATTGTCGTGCGGGCAAAACATCACGCAAAGCCCGCAGCCCTTGCAGCGATGCACATCAAATTTAATATCTGCCATGCTTGTGGCCTTTCTGAATTTAAGTCATCCAGATAAAGACAGACCTCCTGGCCCCTGCCGCCGGCTCAATCGCATCCTGAAAGCCAGTCGGGCAGACCCTCTTCGGTCAAAATCCTGCCCTGCCGCGTCTAAATGGAACAAACGCCGGTCCATACGGCTCTTTTTAACAGGCCAAATAAGGTCTAGAAACGTTCAAAAGCTGCGATTCACATGCTTTAGTGTGTGTCATTATAGGCAGATGCCGCCAAAATGCAACGTACATTTTGCAAAACAGCCCTGTTAGAAAAAGCACGACGGCTAGCTTTTTGTACTTTTTTCACGGTTAAGGGTTGACAGCATTCATTCTCTCGCTTAGGATGTTTTATTTCCGGCTGTGTCGGCCGGGTGCAGGTGTTCTGCAAAAATATTTAATCGAATTTAGTGATTTGGAGGTAAGTTTCTGTGAATAAGGAACTTGCCCGCGATTTAATCGGCGCGGGCGTACATTTTGGCCACGCGGTCAGCCGCTGGAACCCGAAGATGCAGCCCTATATCTTCGGCAAACGCGGGATGATCCACATTATTAATGTCAAGGAAACCTTAAAGGGGTTGCTGATCGCCAAAAAACTCCTTGCCACCGTGGTTTCCTCGGGCAAAGACGTTGTATTTGTCGGCACCAAGCGCCAAGCGCAAAAAGGCGTCCAGCAGGCCGCGGAAAAATGCGGGATGCACTACGTCTCACAGCGCTGGCTGGGCGGAACCCTGACCAACTTCAGGACGATCCGCACGCGGGTCAGCCGCCTCGAAGTGCTTGAGGAAATGGAACACAGCGGGCAGATTGAAACCGAAAGCAAAAAACAAGGCGCCCGCCTCAAACGCGAATTGAACAAGATTCGCACGCATATGGAGGGCATCCGCCGGATGAACCGCCTGCCCGGGGCAGTGGTTGTCGTGGATGCCAAACGGGAGTATATTGCGCTGCGCGAGGCCCGCAAGCTGGGTATCGTGACGGTGGCGATTATGGATACCGACTCGGATCCGGATACGGTGGATGTGGCGATTCCGGCCAATGACGACTCGATCAAGGCCATTGAGATCCTGCTGGATGAGCTGGCCGCCGCCGCAGCCGAGGGCAAGACCATGACCAGGCCCGACGCGGCGCCCGCCGAGGCCCGCCCGGCGCGTCCCCGGTCCCGTCGGCGCGTGCTGGCCACCGCCGAGGGGCAAACCGTTGACGAGACTGCCGGGGATGAAGACCAGGTCGAGGACGACACCGAAGACCGCAGCACAGGCGCCGCGTCGGATGTCTCTTCGCCGGCCCAGGCCGAAAGCGCCGCCCAGTAAGTCCGGGCGTGCTTAAACGAAACTTCACGAAGTCTCTTTGCGGGTCCGTGCGGCCGTCACAGAACCTCTAAGACGTCGGCCGCGACCAGCAGAGAGACTTCGCTTGCTTTGTCGATAGAACGAAAACGAAACACTTCAATACACGGGAGTAGAAACCCATGGCGGACATTACAGCATCAACCGTAGCAAAACTTCGAAAAATGAGCGGTCAGGGCATGATGGACTGCAAAAAAGCCCTGACCGAGACCGGCGGCGATGTGGACAAGGCAATGGAAATGCTTCGCAAAAAGGGCCTGGCGACCCTGTCCAAGCGGGCCGCTCGGGACACCAGCGAAGGGCGTGTGGTGTGCAAAGTCAGCGACGACGGCAAGACCGCCGTGATTGTGTCGCTGTGCAGCGAGACGGATTTTGTCGCCAAGAGCGAAGGGTTTATCGAGGCGGTCGAACTTATGGTCGAGTGCGGCTTCAAGGCCGCTGTTGAGACCGGCGGCGACGCACTGCTGAGCACCGACGTTGCCGGACGCCCCTTTTCGGACATCCTGACCGATACCGTCAGCAAGACCGGCGAAAAGGTCGAAGCGGGCGATTTTTTCCGCTATACGCTTACCACCAGCGGCACATTCGGCAGCTATGTCCACTTCAACAGCAAGGTTGGGGCCGTGGTGGAGATCGAAACCGACAGCGATGCGGTCGCCCAGGCCGTACAGCCGGTCGCCGATGAGATTGCGATGCACATCACCGCCATCAACCCGGCCGGGCTGGACAAAGACAGCATCGATCCGGAAATCATCGAAAAAGAGCGGGCCATCGCCGCCGAGCAGGTCAAGGACAAGCCCGCTGAAATAATTGACAAGATTGTCGATGGGAAAATAGGCAAATTCTTCAAAGAAAACTGCCTGGTTGATCAGCCATTCGTCAAGGACGACAGCGTGACGGTCGGCGAGGCGCTGGCCAACGCGGCCAAAGCCGCCGGCGGGCAGGCAAAAATAAAACGCTTTGTCAGAGTTGAAATCGGCTAAAGCACTGGATATAATAAAAGGCATCGGAAAAATACTTATTTTCGATGCCTTTTTTGATGTCAAAAATCGATGAATGGCTGTTGCCCGGCCGGCCAAAGACGACCGGCCCAGGCGTTTGACCGATGATGGAAGCGATCAAATACAAACGCATATTGTTGAAGCTGTCCGGCGAGACACTCTGCCGGTCCGGCGGGTTCGGTATCGACGGCGAGGCGATTGAGTCCATCGCCGAGCGGATTGTGCGGCTGTGCAAGCTCGGCCCGCAGGTGGCGATTGTCGTCGGCGGGGGCAATTTTCTGCGCGGGGCAGCCTTTTCGCAGAGCAGTCACATCCCGCGCACAACGGCCGATTATATGGGTATGCTGGCCACGGTGATGAATGCCTGCGCCCTGCAGGAAACGCTTGAGGCGGTGGGCCAGCCGACGCGCGTCCTCAGTGCAATCGAAGTATCGGCGATCTGCGAGCCGTTTATCCGCCGCCGCGCCATCCGGCACCTTGAGAAAGGGCGCGTCACGATCCTGGCCGGCGGCACCGGCAATCCGTTCTTTTCGACCGACACCTGTGCGGCGCTGCGGGCGGCCGAGATCGACGCCGAGCTGATGATCAAGGCGACCAAGGTCGACGGGGTGTACACCGACGACCCGGTGAAAAATCCTGACGCGACCCTGATCGAACGGATGACCTATCACGACGTACTCAGTCAGAATCTCAAGGTGATGGACCCGGCGGCGGTCAGCTTGTGCCGGGAAAATCATATTCCAATCGTGGTGTTGAATATTTTCAAAGACGGCAATATTACCCGCGCCCTGTACGGTCGCGAGGGGGGAACGGTAATTGGTCAGTAAAACCCTGCTGGAGAATGGAACGATGCCGACGCAAAAAATAGTGAATGAACATGCCAAAAATATGGGCAAGGCCGTTGACTTCCTGCGCAATGAGTTGAAGTCGGTGCGCACCGGTCGCGCCTCACCGGGCTTGGTCGAAAATCTCATGGTCGACTACTACGGTTCGCCGACGCCGCTTAAGTCACTGGCGACCATTGCCGCGCCGGAGCCGCAGTCGCTCGTGATCAAGCCCTTTGACATCGGCTGCGCCAAGGACATCGAACGGGCCATCAAGAACAGCGAGCTGAGCCTGTCGCCGATTATGGACGGCAAGATGGTTCGCCTGAATCTGCCGCCGATGAGTGAAGAACGCCGCAAACAGGTCGTCCAGCAGGTCAAACAACTGGGCGAAAAGACCAAGGTCAGCGTGCGCAACATTCGCCGCGACGCCATCAAGCAGCTCGACGAGGCGGAAAAATCCAAGACCATCAGCGAAGACGATCGCGACAAAGGCAAAGACGACATCGAAAAAGTCACAAAAAAACACGTCGACGATATCGATGAAGTCATTAAGCACAAAGCCGAAGAGATCATGTCCACTTAGTAAGTAAACCAGTCTCATTTCAGCAGAAAGTGAGGTGTTTTATGGATTCGACAAACCCATCTTCCAAGCCCGCCGCGAACGCTTCGCCCAAGCGGCATCGCGGTCTTAAGATCGCATCGGGGATTGTCGCGGGCATTGTGCTGCTGTTGGTACTTGCGGTTTTGGCGGCCCCGACGGCACTGTCCTCCTCGGGCGGCACACGGTTTGTGCTGGGCCGCATTAACCGTGCCGTCGACGGACAGGTGGCAATGGACACGCTGTCGGTCGGCTGGTTCAGCGGGGTCCGGCTCAGCAACCTGAGCTTTGAAAGCAACGATGGCGCCACACACCTGACGGTTGACCGCATTGAGACACATCCCCACTACGCCGCCCTGATGGGGAGGCGCGTGAATATGGGCAAGACCATCATCGACCGGCCTCAGGTCCATCTGAAAGTCCCGGCCAGGGCGGATCGCCCGCCGACGGTCAAGCCGTCGCCGGCACCGGCACGCCAAGAGGTGCCCTTCATTCTGCCGGTTCACCAGATCGATCTGGAAGTGCTTCAAGGTAATGCCGTCATTGAAATGATGGATGCCGGTGACCGCACGCAGCGCGTGACCTTCAAGAATATCGCCTCCAATGTCGTGCTCAATGAGCCGGGACAAACCTCGCGGGTCAATTTGTCGATGGATGTGGACGACGGCCAGCCGGCCGGTTCGCTGCGTGCCGAAGGCCAGGCAACCCCGCCGAAAAAAGGCTGGACGCTCGAAGATACCGACGGCACGTTTACCGTCTCGGTCTCGCAGCTTAACCTGGAAAGCCTTGGGCCGCTGCTGGCGCTGGCCGGCATCGATCCGCAGACCGGCGGCATCCTCAATGCCGATGCCGAGGTACAGATTCGAAAAGGGGTCATTGAAACCGTGACCGCCGAGGCGATCATTGAGGGCTTTTCCCAAGGCGTCGGCGAACAGAAAATCGTCTTCGACGAACCGGTTACCCTTATCGCAAAAGGCGGTATGATTGATCAGGCGCTCCGCATCGATGAAGTGAATCTCCAAACGCCCTTCTCCACCGTCACCGCCAGCGGTGACGCCGAAGAGCTGGATTATGCCATCAATGCCAATTTGGCCGATACGCAAGCGTTTATAGCGCAGTTTGTCGACTTGGGCGACTACGGGATGGCCGGGGCGCTGGATCTGTCGGGGCAACTGACGATGAACGAAAAGGCTGTTGTCGCGACGGGCAAGGGATCGATTCGGGACCTCCAGGCATCTAAAAAAGAGCAAGAGGCCCCGGCCACCGATGTCCAACTGGATTTCGATCTGGCCCTCGATCACGAACAGCAGGTGCTGAGAATCGCCTCGGCGATGCTGGAGATGCTGCCCGGGACGATCCGGCTGCGCGATGTGGCGGTGCCGATGGGCCAGTCTGGCCCGTCGCCGATGACGATGACGGCACTGGCAGAGCTGGATATGGCCAAAGCCTGGCCGTACGCCCAGATCCTGGCCGATGCGCCGGCCGATATCCAATTGGCCGGGCTGCTGGACGCGGAGATAAACATTCAAAAGCACGAAGAAACGGTGCATCTCAAGACCGACAAAACACATATCCGCGATCTGCGCGTCGCCAAAGCAGATCAGGAGCCCTTTGTCCAGGACGCGGTCAATCTGACCGCCGATATCACCCTGAACATGGAGCGTCAAACCATCGGCATCCAGGCGTTCCATATGGTCAGCGAAGACGACGAAACGCTGATCAAGATTATCAAAGGCAACGTTGAGCAGTCTGCCGACAACGGCATGAAAAAAATGGACGCCGAGCTCGAGGCCGAGTACGACCTGCAAGCCATCTCGGCCCTGGCGGCGCCGTTTCTACCGGACGGCCTGCGCTTGCAGGGCCGGCGCACAGATCGTTTTGTGCTGTCATCCGAATGGCCCGCCGATGCGCCCGAGCAGATGCGGGCCAACCTCAACGGACAGGGTGGGTTCGGCTTTGACCGGGCTGAGTATGTCGGGCTGAACGTCGGGCCGACCGAGCTGATGATGGATATTGCCCAGGGCGTGGTGAATGTGTCGATTCCCGAAACGGTTGTCAACCAGGGCATCCTGCGGTTTGCCGGCACGATTGATCTGGCCGAAGAGCCGATGTTCCTGCGGCTCAGCGACCCGAATGTGCTTCTGCAGGACATCCACGTCGATGATCTGATCGCACAGCAGCTGCTGACTTATGTTAACCCGATCTTTGCCGGGGCGGTGCGTACCAGCGGACTGGCCACGTTGACCTGCCGCCGGTTTGAACTGCCGCTGTCAGCCGAGCATCTGGACAAGATGAATATCGACGCCACTGTGGACATTGACGATATGCGCATGCAGCCCGGTGGACTGTTTGACGAGATTATGCCGATTGTCACACTCATCAATCAACTGGCCGGAACGGGATTCAATCTTCAACTGCAAGACCGGCGCCTGCCGTTAAATCTAAAACCGACGGATCTGCAGGTCGTTGACGGGCGTGTGCGGTATGAGGACATGACCATCGAGATAGGTAACTTTCCCTTGGGCTTCAGCGGATCGCTGGGGCTGGACAATACTCTGGCGATGGACGTCCGGATACCCCTTGGACGAGATCTCGAGGCCGACTATTTCCAGGTGCCCCTCGGCGGCACGGTAACCAATCCAACGCTTGACGCAACACGGCTTCAGGATCAACTCAGGCAGCGGCTGCTTCGCGAAGGGCTGCGGCGATTTTTTTAATCAATGTGCATGCCAAATCAGCCGATGAGGGTGATGAGATGGAATTGACCGATGCTGTCAATTGTTAAGAACATTCTGCAAAAGCCAACCGATGAACTGGGGCGGCTAAGTCGCTTTATCCTGACCCAGATTCGCATCTGGCGGCAGTGTTTTCGCTTGTTGGCGGCCAATCGCGCCTTTACCCAGGCCGCGGCGCTGGCCTATCATACACTTTTTGGCATTGTCCCGCTGGCGATTGTGATGCTGATGGTCTTCCAGATGTTTCCGGGCTATCGCGATCTGGGGCACAAGATGCGCCATTTCGCCTATGAGCAATTCAATCTGGATCAGATCAAGTATCCCGTTCCGGAGGACCCCGTCATCGACGAGATTACAATAGACGACGACATAGACGATGACGATGAACCGGAGATGATCGCGATCACCGATCAGATTGACGCGCTGGTAGAGCGATATATGGCGCGCATCAGCACGGGGGCCATTACCATCGTCGGCGCGATGGTGGTGCTCTGGGCGGCGGTTCGGCTGCTGATGATTATCGAGCGGGCCTTCAATGCGATCTGGCATGTGCGCACCAAACGTAGCCTGATTCACCGGATTGTCTATTATTCGTGGATATTGATGTTCGGGCCGATCCTGCTGGCCCTGGCCCTGTATATCAGCACGCGGTATCTGCTGCGCGACGAGATTGAATTCTGGCTGCTGGGATATATCCGGGCAATCTTCCCATTTTTGGTCACCTTTGGGCTGCTGTTTTTCCTGTACACGGTCATGCCCAATACCAAGGTCAACCCCGTCCCGGCCTTTTGGGGCGCGCTGGTGGCGACACTGCTGTGGGCCGCGGCCCGCTACGGGTTTCAGCTCTATGTCAGCAGGGTCATCCCCTTTCAGGCGGTTTACGGCATTCTGGGCGTGATTCCGTTGTCGGTGTTCTGGATTTATGTGATGT
>PXAQ01000202.1 GCA_003567095.1 Phycisphaerae bacterium | reverse complement strand
GAAATTGTCGAGCAGTCGCGCATTATTCCCTGCAAGATGACCGTTGAAGAAGGACTCAAAACCATCATCTCCTGCGGCATCCTCAGTCCGGAATCGCTGGAGGCGACTGAACTGGTCGAGAATGAACCGACGTCCGATTGATCTGGCTGCAGATGGCAAAAAAAGAACATTCCGTGCGAGCAATGAAACGATCTGGAAAAATACTGGTTTTAGGTGTAACCGCCTCAGGAAAAGGGGCATTGGGCTTTGAGCTGGCGCGTCGGCTGGACGGCGAGATCGTCAGCGTCGATTCGATGAAGGTGTACCGGCGGATGGACATCGGCACGGCCAAGCCGCCGCCGGATAAACGCCAGCAGATTGCCCACCATGTTGTCGATGTGGTCGAGCCGAGTGAGGCGTTCAGCGTTGATCGGTTTCTGGAGCTGGCCCAGATGGCGGCCGCGCAGATTCAGGCCGCCGGCAAACAGGTCGTTGCCGTCGGCGGCACGGCGATGTACATCAAAGCCCTGCTGCATGGGCTGTTCGAAGGGCCGGCCTCGGATGCGGCGATTCGCCGTCGCCTCAACGAGCAAATCGACCAAGACGGCTCGGCGGCCCTGCATAAGCGGCTCTCGCAGATCGACCCGGAGGCCGCGTCGCGCATCCACCCGAACGACCGCCGCCGCATCGTCCGCGCGCTGGAGGTCTTCGAGCTGACCGGCCGGCCCATCAGCGCCCTGCAAAAGCAGTGGCAATCCCAGGCTGCCGAGGACTGGTTTGTCATTGGCCTGCGCCGCCCGAAGGAGATTGAAAGCTCCCGCATCAACAGCCGCGTCAAACGGATGGTCGATGAGGGCCTGCTCGATGAGGTCAAGGCACTGCTGGCCGAGCCGCAGCCGATGAGCCGGCAAGCCCGCGCCGCCATTGGCTATGCCGAGTTTATCGCCCATCTGGAAGGCAAGTGCAGCTTTGACCAGGCCGTCGAGCAGATCAAAATCAACACCCGCAAACTGGCCAAGGCCCAGCGTACCTGGTTCAAAACCTTCCGCAATGCGAACTGGCTGGACATCACCGAAACCGACACCCTCGACACCGTCACCGAGGCGGCGCTTGAGCTGTTGGCTTCAAAGACCTAAACCGGTCAAGCACCCTGTCGCGCACATACCAACATCGAAAACACCATAATTCTACAATGCAGGGTAGAAAATTCCCGCGTGAAAGCCCGTCACTGAATACCGCAACACGACATAGTCGCGCAGGAACGGGAAAACTCAATCGCGATCCGTATAAATGCGTCTTGATCTGCCCGCTTACAAATTGCATTTGCTCAAATTGGTCATATAATCGTTTTATGGGAAAATCAGAAATGTCTTTCAGGGAACGCGCCGGGGGCGTGGAATATATTGACGAAGGGCTGGCAAGTGAATCGCTGACCGTCAAGACGCACAGGTTGATGCGATTGCTGAACCGGTTTTCCGGCAGCCGGCGCATTGTCGAGCGTTTTATTGAGGCCCAGTATCGGGCCTGCGGGCCGGGCAGGCGCCTGACTGTTCTCGATCTGGGGGCGGGCAGTTGCGATATCCCGCTGGCGATTGTCCGCCGTGCCCGCCGAAAGGGGATGAATCTTCAGTTTACCTGCGTAGACCGAAGCGCCCCGGCCCTGGCCATGGCACGTCAGCAGATTGCCGCGTCCGGTGTGGGAGGCATTGAACTGGTGCAGGCCGATATTTGTCAGTACCGGCCGGCCGAGCCGTTTGATTGTGCGGTCGGGTCGCTGTTTTTCCACCATTTCGCTGATGAGCAGATTGTGGACATGATCAAGCGATTACGCGGGTATGTCCGTCAAAGCCTGCTGATTAACGATCTGCATCGGGCGGCCGGGCCGTATCTGGCATGCGGGGCAATGCGGCCTTTCTTGCCGGGCCTGATTTGGCATGACGCGATGCTCTCGGTCAAACGGGGCTTTCGGCCGGATCAATTGCGGCAGCTTTTGCAGCAGGCCGACCCCAGCCGACTGGACATTGATACCCATTGGTTCGGTCGCATCAGCGCGACGCTGTGGTTCGACTCTGAGACCGCTGTGTCCCATGCAGACTGAAAACAGAGAGCCTGAAGGAGGTTTTTCAGGTCTAAAAAGCCGGAAATCCACCTCGCACCCATCGCTGAGGATTTTTTGTTTTAAGGGTTGTTAGCCGCAGGCGTATTTTGGTATAATCAATGTTTGAATCGAATTTTACGTAGTCTATAATACAGGAGAATAACGATGTGTGATTCCTGCGGCTGTGGCGAAAAGAGCTTTGAGGGCAAGGTAGCTGAGGTCATCGAATCCATCCGCCCGATGCTCCAGAATGACGGCGGCGATATTGAATTGGTTGGTGTGGATGCCGACAAAACGGTTAAGGTACGTCTGCAAGGGGCTTGCCGCGGCTGCCCCGGCGCCCAGATGACCCTGAAAATGGGCGTCGAGCGCCTGCTGAAACAAAAAATTGCCGAGGTCAAAGAAGTGGTGGCGGTGAACTGAATCGGCCTTTAACCATTAGCGAGGTAATATGGCTGAATCGGCAAGCAGCGAAACGTCTCGTGTCCACAACAAGATCGTCGTGATTATTCCGGCCTATAATGAGCAGGAAAAAATGGCTCAGACGATTGAGAGGCTCAGGGCGCTGTCAGCGGAATTTGAAAAACGCAATCTGGCGATTCAGACATACGTCATCGACGATGGCTCTGCCGATCAGACGGGCAAACTGGCTGTCCAAGCCGGCTGCAGCCGCATGCTTCGGCACAAGACTAATCTTGGCCTGGGCGCGGCGGTGCGAACAGGCTTGTATGCCGCCGCTCGCGACGGGGCCGACATTGCCGTCAAGTTCGACGCCGACGGCCAGCATGACCCAGCCGATATCCTGCCGCTGGTTACGCCTATTTTGAACGATGAGGCGGACGTGGTCTATGGCAACCGGCACGACAAGATCGAGTACAAGATGCCCTTTGTCCGCCTGATCGGAAATCGAGTCTTCACCTGGCTGATGCGCACCCTGACCGGCTGGCCGCTGCGGGACAGCCAGCCCGGCATTTTGGCCGTCAGCAGAGAGTATCTGGACGTATTTTATCTGCCGGGCGATTACAACTATACCCAGCAGATTTTGCTGGATGCATACCACAAGGGGATGCGCTTTGCGCATGTGCCGGTTACTTTTCGCCGCCGCACAACCGGACAATCGTTCATCTCGCTGAGCTACCCATTCAAGGTGCTGCCGCAACTGCTGATGGTATTGATCGGCGTTAAACCCTTCAAAATCTTCGGCCCCGTCGGCGCCGCGTTTCTGGCGATCGCCACCGTCATTGCCGTTTGGGAAATGGGGCTTTGGTTGTGGGGCGCAGCGCCGAAACCGATTCAGCATGTGAATTTTGTGATGGGTTTTGCATTTTTCGGCCTGCAGACATTTTTTTTCGGGCTGCTGGCCGAGTTGATCGTTCGAACAAACAAGAGGATGTAGCCAAGGATGGAACCCGACATCAAAGACGGCCTGTTCAGCGGCTATCTGAGGCATGAGCGATTGCGTCGCGTTGCCCGGTATGTGACAGGACGAAGCATTCTTGATATCGGCTGCGACCGCGGCTACCTCATTGATTATTTACCTGACACGCTCGTTTATCACGGGGTTGATGCCTGCCGCGAGATGCTCAGCGACGCTCAGCGGCGATTTGGTCAGCATTCATTTCATCATCTGATGCTATCGGTCGAGTCGGTTCAGGCGCTGCCCGCCCGGCAGTTCGATACCATTGCAATGGTCGCGGTTGTTGAGCATTTGAATGAGCCTGTCGACGTGCTGCGGCGGTTGGCTGAAAAGCTGACCACCTCGGGTCGCATAATTATCACCTCTCCGCACCGGCGTTCACATCGGCTTCTGGTAGCGATGGCTCGCCTGGGGCTGGCGCGAAATGACAAGCATGAGCATGAGCATTATATCGACCACGCCATGATGTGTCGCCTGTCGGCCCAATCGTCCCTAAGGATTGTTGTCCACAAAACATTTCAGTTCCGCTTGAACCAGTTGTGGGTGCTTGAGAAACGCAATGACTGACACCAAACAATGTCTGCGGTCGTTTTTCAAACTGGTGGTGCTGGCCGCGTGTGTCTATTACCTGGTGCACACGGCGGCAAAGATTGACCCGGCGCAATTTAAGATTGTATACCTCTGGGTGGCTTTTGCATGCGGTTTCCTGTATTTTTTGTGTACCTTTTTGATGGCTTATGCGTGGCGCTGGCTTGTGCTGTTGTTTCATCACGACGCTGTCGGGTTCAGGGCGCTGGCACCGGTTTATTTTCGTTCGGCACTGGCCAAGTATATCCCTTCCAATGTGATGCATTATGCGGCGCGGCATTATCTGTGCGGTCGGTTTGGCATTTCACATAAAATCGTGCTCATTAGCAATGTGCTCGAAATCACAGTGATCATCATGGCTGCCGTGGTCATTGTCGGCAGCTTTCTGATGTACGATCCCGGCCTCCTGCCGGATGCAATCGCTCACTACCGTCCGCTGCTCAGAAGCCTCATCGCCGTTGCCGTCGGCGGGATAACGGCGGGCCTTGTCATCGTCATCCGAAAAAAAACAATTGCCGTTCAGCCGTCCGGTGCTGCGATCATAAAGACTATGTTGGCTGTTTTTTGTTTTCATTTGCTGTTCCTTCTCTTGTCCGGGACGGTGCTGTATGCATTGTTTCGAGGGATGACGGTGGATGCCGCGATGGGATCGGGCATCCTGGTACGTGTCGTTTTCGGATATGTCTGCTCTTGGACACTCGGGTTTGTCACCCCCGGCGCGCCGGGCGGCCTGGGTGTGCGCGAGGCGGCTATGACGGCGATTCTCGGCCCGGTACTCGGATCCGACATCGCGCTGCTCGGCGCGCTGCTGTTTCGGTTCAGCACGCTCTTGGGCGAAGTTTTGGGGTACGGCTTTGCGCTGCATCTGGAACGACCCCGTTCCGCGTCAAGCCGCCTGTCTGTTGACAAGACACGGTAAAGGTTCACCCCACCCGGGTCGGTTCAGCGTTTTTTCTTTGGCGGTATGGGTCTGGCGCCGGTGTCTGTGTCGCGCTTCAAAAGCCTGCAAACGCTCATTGTAAACAACACAGCCAGCAGCGGCAAAATCGGCTGATTGTAGCGCGGGATGTTGTGCGAGAAAAATGAATTGAGGCCGAACAGATACACACACAGCAGTGTGACACCCAATATCTCCCACTGGCGCTTGCGCAGGCTGTGAACAAACCAGTAGAACAGGCTCGCGAAGTACAGCACATTGACCACAACGACACTGCGCACCATAACATTGATCGGGGCGCTGAGCAGGTATCCGTACTCAAAAAAGATTCCCCGCCAGGCAAACGGCAGTGTCGCAGCCAGGTGCCGCAAGGGGTGGCGCAGCAATTGACCCAACGCGCGTTTCTGGATGACTTTGTCGCGTTCTGAGGCGTTTTCAAATGTTTCGCCCGGTTCCAGAAAATTTGTTAGCGCCTTGGCAGTGGCGTAGTACCCTTCCCGATTAGAGCGATGCAGGTTGAGCCATCGCCGTTCCAACTGCATCACTTTGGCCGATTTCCTCTGGAAAAAGGGATCGGGTGTCCAATAGACAAACGCTCCCCAATACTCATCGGCGGTCATCTTATTGTATTCAGCGCGAATGGCCATCACATCGCCGGCCCGGTCAGTGATGTAAAACCGTCCAAAATGGTGATAGTTGCGTATCATCCACGCGCCAGTCGGAATTATATAGCCGGCCAGCAAAAGCCCCAGACAAAGCAGTACCTGTTTTTTTTCAAACACCTGCCGGCTGTACAGATACAGTATACCTGCGATCAGCACGACAATAAAATACTGGTATATCGCATTGGTCAAGACCATCCCAGCCAGTGCAAGCCCAAGGAGCCCAAATATCCAGGGCTTTTTGCGGCGTATCGCGGCGACCAGAAGTATCGCGACAATGAGCAGAATCAGCCCCATAAACAATTCGCGATACATCGAGTTGATCCTGATGATTAACCCGTTGCTGAATCCGGTCAGCAGCATGGCCATATAACCATATCCCAGTTGTCCGGTCAGCATAAATGCCAACACGCCGGCCCCGACCGCCGCCGCTGCCAACAGCGGCAGTTGAAGCCTGCGTATGCGCTCTATGCCGCCCTCGGTGGTTGTAATCTCCGAGACGCTGACGTTTTGCAATTCAGAATCGAACCGCATCATCATTGCCAGATACGCGGAGAAGCCCGGCTCTCGTCGATTTGTGGGCACAGGGGGCTCTGTCCGACTGCCCGAGACGGTTCTGTGGTGAAATATGTGATACGCCATGCGCACATAAACACCGGCGTCACTTCCATCGGAAAGTGATGCATCGCTAAGCGTGTAAGAGGCCGACCAGAGGACAACAACTAAAATGATGACAACGGCGATCCCATTCAGAAACAGTTTTGGAAACAACTTGTTCTTCTCAATGGTTTTGTTCATAGCATTATTTCCCTTGATTATGGTGTGTCTTCATAGACCGCTTGGTCAACACGGCCAAGATAGTTTCTGTAAACGGCGGTTGCAAAATGCCCTGCTCGGTGATGATGGCGGTGATGTGCCTGGCGGGGGTGACGTCGAAGGCCGGGTTATCGATGCCGGCCGACGGGGGGGCGATAAGCACGTCATGGAAGCGGCGGATTTCGTCGGCGCTGCGCTGTTCGATGGGGATGGCCGAGCCGTCGGGGATGGTGTTGTCAAACGTGCTGGTCGGGGCGGCGACGTAGAAGGGCACGTCAAAATGTCTGGCCAGGATGCTCAGGCCCAGCGTGCCGATTTTGTTGGCGGTATCGCCATTGGCCGCGATGCGGTCGGCGCCGACGAAGACCGCCCCAATGCGCCCAGCCTGCATCATCGTCGCGGCCATACTGTCGCAGATGACCACCGTCTCAATGCCCGCCTGGGTCAGTTCCCACGCCGTCAGCCGTGCCCCCTGCAGAAGCGGCCGCGTTTCGTCGGCATAGACGGTAAACCGTTTGCCCTGCTCATGTGCGACATACAGCGGCGCCAGGGCCGTGCCGATGCCCGTGGTCGCCAGCGTGCCGGCATTGCAGTGGGTCAGCACCGCGCCGCCGTCCGGTACGAGCGGCGCGCCATGGCGGCCGATAGACAGACAACTGTCCCGTTCCTGCCGGTCAATGGCCTGCGCCTCGTCCCAAATCCGCTGCTTGAGCTGTGCGGTGGAGGTGTTTACGGTCTGCGAAACAGCTTTGATCCGATTCAGCGCCCAAAATAAATTGACGGCTGTCGGTCGGCTGGACGCCAGGTCATCAGCGGTCTCAGAGACAATCTGCCGGGCGTTGTCAAGTGCGGTGCTGTCGGCAGTATTTCGCAATGCCAGGCACACGCCGTAGGCTGCGGCGACGCCGATGGCCGGCGCGCCGCGTACCGCCAGTGTGGCGATCGCCTCAAAGACTTCCTGTGGATGCCGGCAGCGCAGCGTCTGGACACGCCCGGGCAGATGCCGCTGGTCGAGGATATCCAGCACGCCGTCGCAGTGGCCTACCCATCTGATCGTTTCAATCTGCCGCATCGCCGTCAA
Source organism: Phycisphaerae bacterium (assembly GCA_003567095.1). Next base: position 571 of record PXAQ01000202.1, on the reverse strand, counting down.
TACACAATCGCCGCATAGCCGACCGATTCGTCGCTGGACTGCCCGAATCGCTCCATCAGTATATCGTTGCTGGTCGTGTGAGCCAGCAGCACACCTTTGTCGCGGCCCATCGCGTGGGCGGCGGCAATGGCGGTTGCCGCCGCAGACGGTCCGCAGGCATTGCCCATGTGCAGCGCTGTCTCGACAAGGGCCTCGGCGTCCATCTTGATCGCCACATCAATAAACGCCTGATCGTTGACCTCGCGCGCCCACTGCAACGCCGCCGGCCCGACGCCTTCCGGGCAGAACCCGTAGCGCGGCCCGTAATGGGTCAGATCGGTCGAGGCGATGCACACGACGCGTTTGTCCTTGAGCTTGGCCAGCAAACGTCCCAGGCGTGTGCCGAAGTGCGAATCAAACCCCGCCACCGGCACCACAACGGGGACAATTTTGGCGTTGGGAAACAGGTGCTGGATGAAGGGCACCTGCACCTCGATGCTGTGTTCGTCGCGGTGGGCGTCCCGATCGGCACGCGCTCCCAGATCGACCAACTCGGAGGCCAGGGCCTCATCGATTGCGGCCAGCCCCAGCG
>PXAQ01000258.1 GCA_003567095.1 Phycisphaerae bacterium | reverse complement strand
TTTGATATTTTTAGAACAGCCGGTTGCCAAGATGACCTGCTTTGTCATGCATTTTAAAAAATCATGACTGTTATTTCGGGATATGTGAGGTTAATCGAATGAGCGAATACATTAGTCATATTAAACAACCGGTTAAGCCGCTGGTCACAGGCTTAAGCAGGCTCAATATTGAACTCACTGAAAGATGCAACAGCCGTTGTATACATTGCTATATCAACCAGCCTGAAGATGATTGGCGCTTAATAGAGCAAGAAATGGATACCGAATTTGTTCAGTCCGTTTTGAAACAAGCTGTGGATTTAGGTTGTCTGACGGTGCGTTTTACCGGTGGTGAACCGCTTTTACGTGAAGATTTTGTTGATCTCTATCTTTTTGCGCGACATTTGGGGTTAAAGGTGGAAATATTTACGAATGCGCGCTTGATCACCCCTGAACTGGCGCAGTTTTTTGCCCATATACCTCCTGGTAAACCTATCGTAGTCAGTGTATATGGGATGCATGCCTCTTCTTACGATGCGGTGGCAGCTGTAAATGGCGCTTTTAATCAATTCTGGCAGGGGGTTACGCTATTACGAGAGTATAAAATTCCTTTCGTCGTCAAGCAAAGCCTGTTGCCGCAAAACAGTTATGAGCGGCCCGAATTTGAGTCCTTTGCTGCAAATCTGCCAAATATGAACCGCGAGCCAGCATATGTCATGAATTTTGACCTGCGTGCCAGGCGTGATGATGAGAGCAAGAATCGGATAATCAGGGGTTTGCGAATCTCTCCGCATGAGATGCTCGCTATGTTGACCAGAGAGCCTGAGAAATATCTTAAAAGCAGGCGCGAGTTTGCCGGCAAATTCATGCATCCACCCGGGGTAAAATTGTTTGATTGCTGTGCCGGTCTTAGCGCCTGCGTGGATGCCTATGGTTATGTGCAGATGTGTGTGTTGTTACGTCACCCGGATACTGTTTACCCGCTTGACCCAGTTATACATCGGCAACTCAATCCTGAGACAGATCTCCTGCCTATGGAGTACGCACTGAACGAATTTTTTCCGCAGGTTCGCCTGATGCACGCCGGTAATCCCGCATACCTTCAGCGTTGTGCAGTCTGTTTCTTGAAAGGTTTCTGTGAGCAATGTCCAGCAAAATCTTGGGAGGAACACGGCAATCTTGATACCCCGGTTGAATACTTGTGTCAGGTTGCCCACGTCCAGGCCGCTTATTTGGGCTTGCTTTTAAAAGGTGAAAAATCCTGGGAGCTTGCCCCTGAGGTCTGGCAGTCCAGGCTTGAAGTTTTCGCAAACAGCATGGAACCGGTAGAGTCTAGTACCGAATAATTTATAGTTGATTAAAGAAGGGTTAAATGTGCAACGAATTATAAAAGTTAACAATATGCCCCGCTTACCCCTGGAAGGCAATATTGATCTGACCTATCGCTGTAACAACAATTGTCGGCACTGCTGGTTGTGGACTCCTGACTGGGAAGCAGTTCAGAAAGACGAACTAACTTTCGAAAAGATTTGCGGTATTGTCGACGAAGCCCGGGCCATGGGTTGTCAATATTGGAGAATATCTGGTGGCGAACCCCTTCTCCGCCACGATTTTCAAGAAATATTTGAATACCTCACCGATAAGGCAACCGGTTATACCCTGAATACTAACGGTACTCTGATTACCCCGGATATTGCTCGGTTGCTTAAGCGTAAAGGGACTAAACTGATTGCTCTCTATGGTGCGACAGCCGATGTTTATGACTTTGTTACAAACCATTCCGGTGGGTTTGAAAAGTTGATGCAGGGTTTTGCGTATCTGAAAGAGGCCGGTGCAGGCTTTATCGTCCAAGTTATACCCATGCAGGCCAATTTGCATCAATGGGATCAGATGCTTGCCCTTGCGGAATCTTTAAGCCCTGTATGGAGAGTGGGAGCACCCTGGCTCTACTTATCCAAAGATGGTTCTTTGGATCGCAACCGGGAAATTTTAGCTCAACGTCTTTTACCAGAACAGGTCGTAGTAGTGGATAAACCAAATCCGGCAAATAATAAAACAAAGGCTAAAACACAAATAGAACATAAAAATGAAACATGCTGCGCTAAAATTTGCCATGACGAAGAATATCTTTTTGCCCGCTGCATTAAAGAACGACGGGATTTTCACATCGATCCCTATGGTCAGATGACCTGGTGTGCTTTTGTTGTAGATCCGGCCTTACGTTATGATTTACGCAATGGTTCATTTCAGGAAGCTTGGGAGTCATTTATACCATCCTGTGCCGGCAAGGTCCGGGGTGGGGAAGAATGGCGTCGCCACTGTGGCTCATGTGTCAAAAGAGACGATTGCCGCTGGTGTGCCGTCTATGCTTATCTCGAAACCGGGCGCTATTCAGCTCCAATACCCTACCTTTGCAAAATGGCAGATGAAGTTTCCAAGTTCAAACAGCAGTGGGAAGAAAAGCATCGTCGCTATTTCCAGGTTGCCGGCATTACTGTAAGCATTGAAAGTGAAATTAATTTAGAAAAGATTAAATTCAAAGATGAATTGAACGCTTTTGCTGTAAATGGTCCTGGGGAAGACATTGTTACTTTGTGCCACCATTTTGAGTTGCCCGAAATTAAAGATATAGATCTTGGCAAAGAGATTTATCGCAAACCACCCTGGATAATATCATACAAAGATAAGGCTTGGATTTACCAAGTTGTTATTAATAAAGGTAAAAAAGATAAAGTAAGCCGGTTAGCAGTGTTCAATGATGACTATACCCGTGGCATTATATATAACACCAAAAGAGTACGGGATAACATAATCAAATATGAGTGGCACTCTCTTTCCCTTTTTCCTACTGATCAAATCTGGCTCATCCCTCTTTTAGCTAACCGTAGTGCGATAATATTGCACTCTGCGGCAGCTATCGTCAATGGGAAGGGCCTGGTTTTTGTTGGCCATTCCGATGCCGGGAAGTCAACCACCATGGAACTGCTAAAAACCGCACGCACTAATAGCGGTATACAGGCCGAAATCCTTTGTGATGATCGCAATATCATACGAAAATGGACTGATGGCTGGCGAGTTTATGGCACCTGGAGTCACGGTGATACCAGGGACGTATCTCAATCTTGTGCCTCACTTAAGGGCATCATTTTTTTAGAACAGGACAAAACAAACTGTATTGACCGGTATACCGATCGCAAGAATATCTGGCGCATGTTGCTGGCTACACTCATTAAATCTACGGTAACGGCACAATGGTGGCAAAAGGAACTTGATGTAATTGAACAGCTCATAAACGAGGTGCCTTTTTATAAGATGCGTTTTGACAAAACCGGAGCGATTATTCCGGAGCTGGAGAAATTGACTCAATGAGATATTATGGGCTATATGCGGCATTAAACAAAACAAAAATTATAATTATTCAGAATTATAGCTTTAGAATATTCAATGTGCTATAATTCTCTTAACAGTCAATAAGGTTGTGCTTGAGTATTAGCGAGAGAGTTAAGAATAATAAAAATATTATAGCAGTAATTAAGTTAAAGGAGATGAAAAGGATCATGGAAAAAGATACCGGTAAAAAAGTTTGGAACCAACCAAAAATGATTGTACTGGTACGCAGCAATCCAGAAGAAGCAGTTTTAGAGCATTGCAAGCAATCGGCTTTAACATATTCTGGGCCTGGAGATGCTGAACGTCAGGGTTGTTCGGATTTGATTGAGACTAATTGTACCAACTGTCATTCGCGGGGTGGAAAATCTTAGAAATAGGTATCGGGGGGTGCGCTTAACTCATGATGACGGAAGTTACCATGGAGGACATCTGTATGCCTTCAGAAGATGTGGTAGCAAGAGTGATCGAGGACGATATGATCATTGTGCCGCTGGTGGCGGGTATTGGCGATGCGGATGACGAACTCTATACCTTGAATGAAACTGCTCGGGCCATCTGGCAAAAGCTTGATGGCAAAAAAACATTGAGCCTGGTGGCAGCTGAGTTGGAGGAGGAGTTTTACTCCCCTGCAGCAAAGGTTAAAGAAGATGTTCTCGGTTTTGCTTCGGAAATGATTAAAAGAGGTATTCTTGCTGTTAAACATGGAACAGATTAATAATAGTATTAATTAGGACGGGCACAACATGAAAAGCATTGATCATTATGCATTAAAATCACTTAAGTTCAATGCATTATCTGACAAACCAGCTTCTAATTATGTCTTACATGGAGGAGAGCTTCAATTATCCAATATAGGACAAATGGAGTTGTTGCGTGCTATGAATGAACGTGGTGTACTACTGCGAACTATGGTTTGTGGTTTTAGTATGTACCCATTTATTAAAGATCAGGATGTACTGACTATTGCTCCGGTGACTACCCGGCAACCACAAGTAGGTGAGGTTGTAGCTTGCACACATCCGGCCGGTGGAAGGCTGGTTATTCACAGAATTATCGCAGATAAAGAAACCCAATGGTTATTGAAGGGTGACAACAACTCAAAAGTTGATGGTTTAGTTATCAATGAAGACATCCTGGGAAGAGTTGTTCGCGTGGAAAGGCAGAATAGGGAAATGTGCCTGGGATTACGGACTACTGGTATTGCAAGCCGCCTCATTGCCTTCCTCAGTTTGCACAATCTGCTTGTACCTATTCTGAAACTGGCTTCATTACCTCTAAGATTAGTCCAGCCATTGAAGAGTTTTTTAAGATCTTTTCTGCATAAAACAAGTCAACCATAGAGACCGCTAGTGACTAATGCCTGAAGCTTTATCATGATAAAAATGAGGATAGAATGAGACCAAGAATTACTCTGGCCCGTTTTTTAATTCGTCTGGGTAACTTTATTCAATCAATACCGATAATGGTAATGCGGACTGACGATCTTGTGGAGTTCAGCAGGCAGACTTATGCCCGGCAGCATGTTGTGGCAAGTTGGAGTAGCACTGATCTTGTAGAGGAAGGTCTTTACCCGGAAGAAGCTGAGTTGCTGGAAAAATTACCTTTCAACAGGGGGCAGCTGCTACTGCTCGGAGTTGGGGGCGGGCGCGAAATGATTCCCCTGGCTCGGCTTGGTTTCCAGGTAACCGTTGTTGATTTTGTCCCGGAAATGGTTGATCAGGCAATACAAAATGCATCGCGGCACGGGTTGGTTGTTGAAGGACTTATCCAGGAGATTTCCCGGTTGGAATTACAGGAAAACACGTACGATGTAGTCTGGCTTTCGGCGGCTATGTACTCTTCAGTACCAACCAGGCAAAGACGTTTAGAAATGCTGCAGCGTATTTATAAAGCTTTACGGCCAAATGGATATTTTGTATGCCAATTCCATTGGGGTGGCGCAAAAATGCATTCAGGTTTTATGGAATGGGCCAGAAAGGCTTCGGCCTGGCTTACCTTAGGGAATATTGCTTATGAACCGGGTGATATGCTCTGGCATAATATTGAATTCATTCATGGTTTTCTATCCGAAGAAGAATTAAACTCAGAATTTCAGCAAAGTTATTTTGATCTTTTACATCTAATTATACCGGAAAATAGGATGCGGGGCGGCGCTGTTTTAAAAAAACCACTTAGCGAAGGTTAGTGAAAGTCGATGACCGAAGTTGTTGAAATCCAGCAATTCAGCCTTTGGAAAAAATTAATAGCAAAAAAAGCACCTATTAGCTTTGATCTGGAGGTGACAGCACGTTGTAACATGAATTGCCGCCACTGTTATATTAACCTGCCGGTAGGAGACAAAGATGCTCTGGACCGGGAGCTGAGGGCATCGGAAATTTTGAATATTGCCGCTCAGGCTGTAGAGATGGGCGCGGTGTGGTGTTTGGTTACTGGGGGTGAACCCCTTTTGCGAAAAGACTTTGCAGACATTTACCTGGGTTTAAAGCGTTTGGGACTAATAGTCTCCGTTTACACTAATGCTACATTAATAAATAAAAAGCATGTTGGGCTTTTTCAAAAATACCCGCCCCGTGACATTGAAGTAACAGTGTACAGTCTCACCAGAGAGATCTACGAAGCGATAACACGTTGTCCCGGTTCTTTCAAGCGGTTTATGGACGGAATGAACATGCTTCAGCAAAGCGGCGTGTGTATCCGTTTGAAGGCAATGGCGATTCAGTCAAACCTGCACGAGCAGCAGGCCATTAGTGAATTCTGCCGGGCTTACACCAAGGATTATTTCCGCTTCGATCCGCAGCTGCACCTGCGTTATGACGGTGATCCTGTTAGAAATAAAGAAATACAAGCAGAACGCCTGACCCCGGAGCAGATTGTCGCTCTTGAAGAAACGGATGAAATGCGGATCAATGCTCTCAGGAATAATTGCGATACATTGATCAATGAGCAGTTTGCCCACTACAACTGTGACCATCTATTTCATTGTGGTGCAGGAAACGGGAGTTTTAATGTCAGCTATGATGGACGCTTTCGCCTGTGTCACTCCCTATTGGCGGTAGGGACAACTTATGACTTGAGAAAAGGAACTCTATCCGAAGCCTGGAATGATTTTGTTCCGCTGGTACGTGATATGCGCTCACAACGTAAAGAGTTTTTGGAGAACTGTCATAAGTGCGCCCTGAAAAATTTATGCTTGTGGTGTCCAGGCCATGCCCACCTGGAAACAGGCCAGTTGGACGGAATTACCCCTTATTTCTGTGAAGTAGCTAAACTGCGGGCGAAAAGGATTAGAAAAGGAAACAAAAATGAGAGGTTAAACTTTGAGCGATAGTACCTGGCAGAAATTAACTGGATTGATCCAGGTTCGTCGCGCCCTAAACCTGGTTTGGGAAAGCACCCGCGGCTGGACCATTGCCAGCCTGGTCCTGATGGTATTACAGGCCCTGCTTCCCCTGGCCGTTTTATACCTGGTCAAGCTGACTGTTGACGCGGTGGCAGCGGGGATCGGGTCTCACGCTGTCATGGCTGCCCTGCGGGAAGTAATGATCCTGGTCTTTTTGACTGGACTGGTCACCCTTTTTATTGCTGCCATTCGGGCTGCCTCTGAAATTGTTGAGGAGCATAAAAGCCAGCTGGTTACAGATTACATAGCAGATATTATTCACCGCCAGTCAGCGGCGGTAGATCTGGCCTACTACGAAGACTCCCACTATCACGATACTTTCTACCGGGCCCAGCGTGAAGCTTTATATCGTCCGACCAGCATTGTGCGAGATTTAACCGGGTTGATTCAAAATGCAATCTCGCTTGTAGCCCTGGCCGGTCTTTTGATTTACCTGAACTGGATTATAGCCCTGGTTTTATTTATTGCTGCAGTACCCGGGATAGTTGTAAAAATGAAGCACTCCGATCGCCTGTATAACTGGTACACCCGCCGCACTGAAACAGAGCGGCGGGTTTATGACTATCACCATATGCTGACCGATGTTTTTTATGCCAAGGAGCTGCGTTTATTCGACCTGGGCGATCTGTTCCGCCGGAGGTACAGGGAGCTCCGGGCGATTTTGCGCGGAGAAAGACTGGAGCTGGCCCGGAAACGCTCCGTGGCCGACCTGGTTGCCCAGGCAGTGGCCATTATCTCCCTTTTTGGGATGATTACCTTGATTGCCTGGCAAACTTTGCTGGGAGTGCTGACCCTGGGTGATCTGGTCATGTACCAGCAGGCTTTCCAGCGGGCCCAGGCAGCTTTACGGGGGATCATGAGTGGGCTGGCCGGGTTGTACGAGCACAACCTGTTTTTAAACCACTTCTACGGTTTTCTTGATTTAAAACCGCTGGTTGCAGTGCCTGAAAAAACTCTCTCCCCGCCTCGGCCGATGCGCCAGGGCATTATCTTTGAAGGTGTTTCTTTTTCCTATCCAATGTCAGAAAGAGCTGTTTTAAAGGAAATCAACCTGCAGATCCGGCCCGGGGAAGTTGTCGCTTTAGTCGGCGACAACGGGGCCGGTAAAACTACTTTAGCCAAGCTGCTCTGCCGGCTTTACGATCCCATGGCGGGGCGGATCACCATGGACGGGCTGGATTACCATGCCTTTGACCTGCAGACCCTGCGGCGGGAGATTACGATGATTTTCCAGGACTATATCCAGTATCCGCTGACGGCCCGGGAAAACATCTGGATCGGTGATGTTTTAAGCGACCCGGAAGATGAAAGGATCAAGCTGGCGGCCCGCCAGGCGGGAGCAGAAGGGGTGATCAGCCGCCTGCCCGAAGGCTACGATACTATCCTGGGCAAGCGGTTTGAGAAAGGCGATGAGAT
>PXAQ01000070.1 GCA_003567095.1 Phycisphaerae bacterium | reverse complement strand
ATTCTGCTGACCGCCAAAGACGGCGAAACGGATATTATCGTGGGGCTCAGTGTCGGCGCCGACGATTATATCACCAAGCCGTTCAGCACGCGCATCCTGCTGGCGCGGATCGAGGCGGTACTGCGGCGGACCTATCCCGAGCCGGCGGCGGTGCGCGAGATTGTCTCGGCCGGGCCGGTGAAGCTGTTTCCGGCCGGGCGGCAGGCGTTTGTGGAGGGCACCCCCATCGACCTGACAGGCGCCGAGTTCAATATCCTCCAGGCCCTGATCAAAGCCGGCGGCCAGATACTCACACGCCAGCACCTGCTCGGCATTATCGCACCCGATGCCGCTGAGAACGGTAACGTCCGCGTGGTGGATGTGCATATTGCCGCGCTGCGGAAAAAACTCGGCAAAGCCCGCAAGATCCTCAAGACCGTTCACGGAAAAGGCTACAAGGCCGTTATTTAGATATCAAAAGCTGCGTTAAACGAGCCAGGCGCCAGGCTGGCAATCGCCGCTTTGGCCTCGCCCTCGCTACCCATTTCAAAGAATCCGAAAACCTTTGCTCTGGTCGGTCGCCCGGTCGGTCAACAGAATCACTTTTTCAACAGTCCCATAGGCCGAGAATAACTCGAAAAGCGTTTCCTGATCGACATCATAGCTCAAGTTGCCGACAAACAATTCGCTGGACATCAAAAAAGCAGATTAAAGACGTGTTCGTCCCAGTGCGGCCAGAGCGAGCTTGGCGTTGCCGAAAGGGGCGCTGACGGCAAAGCCGGCCACATGCGGGGCCAGTATTTCCATCATTTCGTGGGCGATCTCGACGCCGATTTTTTTGGCGTCATCGGCCGAGCCGGCCTTAGCCATTCGGGCCAGCAGCGCGTCCGGCACGACCACCCCCGGCACCTCGTTGGCCATAAACTCGGCATTTTTGAAGCTGGTAAACGGCCATATCCCGGCGATAAACGGCACATTGCACTCTTCTACCGACGCCTGAAACGCGAAAAACATCTCCGTATCAAACACCGGCTGGGTGATGGCGTACTCGGCCCCGGCGTCGGCTTTGAGTCGGAACCGGTCAATCTCACGGTGCAGATCAGAGGCGACCGGGTTGGCCCCGACGCCCAGCGTCAAGGCCAACGGCTGTGGTAGGGGGTTGCCGGCGATATCCAGGCCGTGATTGAGATTGCCGGCTGCGCGGGTCAGGGCAATGGCGTCCAGATCAAACACACCCGTTGCATCCGGGTATTCGCCCAGCTTGGGCGGGTCGCCGGTGATCAGCAGCACATTTCGCAGCCCGATCGCGTGAATGCCGAGCAGATCGGATTGCAGGCCGATGAGGTTTTTATCCCGACAGCAGATATGCAGAATGGTTTCAATGTCGACGGCCTGCTCGATTTTCAGAGCCGTCACCAGGGGCGACAGGCGGGCGCTGGCCCGCGGGCCGTCGGGGATGTTAATCGCATCAATGCCGTGCTCGCGGCACAGCCGGGCACTGTCCAGCAGCTTGCCCATGTCCACGCCGCGCGGCGGGGTCAGCTCGATACAGGTGATGGGCTTTTGCTCGGCCAGTTTGCGTCCCAGTTGGCTTTTCTCGGCCAGCGGCACCGGTTTAAACGCCGGCTCGACCATCGCCGGCCGCACGGTAATGCGCCCCGGGGCGGGTTTTGGCGACGCGGCTTTGGCCAGCGGCCGCACGGCCATGACGATCTGGCGGATGTGGTCGGGGGTTGTGCCGCAGCAGCCGCCGAGGATACAGGCGCCATGCTCGAAGAATCGCTTGGCGTACTCGGCCATATACTCCGGCGTGCACATATAAAGCGTTCGCCCTTCCACCCGCCGCGGCAGTCCGGCATTGGGCACAATCGCGATGGGTTTGTCCGTAACGCCGTCCAGCCGCTTGAGCGCCTCGAGCATGTCGGCCGGCCCGAGCGAGCAGTTCAGCCCGACTGCGGCGATACCCTCGCAATCGGCAATTGCTGTAACAGCCTGCTCAATCGGCGTGCCGAACAATGTTTCAAACTGCTCGGTGCAGGTCAGTTGGGCGACAATGGGAACCGCCGGATGACGCCGGGCCGCTTCGATGGCGATCAGCAGTTCGGCGGTTTCCGGGAAGGTCTCCAGCAGGAAAAAATCGACACCCGTCGCAGCCAGCGCATCGCATTGCGCGGCAAACGCCTGACGGCTCTGCTCTGCCTGCTCGGATGAGGGGTGGGGGTTGTCCAGACCCACCGGACCAACGGCGCCGGCGACCAGCGTTTCGGTATCGCCGGCGGCGCGACGGGCCAGCGCGACCGCTTCGGTATTGATGGCCGCACACTTTTCGGCAAGGCCAAACCGCGCCAGTTTGATCGGATTTGCGCCGAAGGTGTTGGTTTCGATAAAGTCGCAGCCGGCTTCTATGTATTGGCGGTGAATCTGTTCAATCAGCGCCGGGCGCGTCAGATTCAGCTCATCAAAACAGGTATTTAGAAACGCCCCATGCTGATAGAGCTGAGTGCCCATTGCCCCATCACCGATGACAAGACCGCTGGCGAGTTTTTCAGGTAATTGCGAGTGTGACATAATTTAATCGCATAGGAATTTGTATTTCCAGCACGGCCATCCTGGCCGCGTACACGGGTTGCCAAGCCCGTGAGACTTTAAGTTGTCGCCAGCCAGGCGATCAGATTCAGCACGACAATCGCCAGGATCATAAACCCGCTCAACGTGGCAAAAAGGATCACTGCTTCGCGGACAAAGCGTTTCCATATCAGCACGCGCATCTTGGTAGCTTTGTAAATGATCGCAATCGCCGCCAGCAGCGGAAACATCCACAGCATCGACGCCGGATCGGTGCCGATATGAATCGGTGCGGTAAACAGGCCCGCCAGCAGTGCCAAGCTCATGCCTCCTCCTCCCCGATCAGTTGTCCCCGCCCGCAGTAGGCCATATACACCGCGTTGGACACACACAGCAGGTTCAGCAGCCCGGCGATGATCGTATAAATCAGCCCAATATCGGCCGGCCGTCCGAAGGCGACGTACTCGCCTTTTTGAGCGATGTCGGTCAAGACTCCCACCGCCGGGGTGGTCAGCATTTGTCCGGCGAAAATATACCACGCCGTGTGTACCGGCTCCAGCACCGCCACCGAGCCGATATACAGCCCCGTGACAAACAGCCCCACGACGGTAGCGCAGATAATAATTGCCCGCTTGGTTTCACGAATCAGCAAATGCCCGGCGCCCGGAACGGCCCAGCCGGCCAGGGCGACAAACAGCAGCGACAATGCAAAATCGGCGCTGTTACGCGAGGTCTTCATTAAAACCCTCCCCCGGTCGGCGGCGCCGGCGGCGGTGAGTCATCCAGAATCGACCTTTCGTCGGCTGCTTCGTAGCCCATCCGCGCCAGCAGATTGCGGGGCATCCAATGTATCAGTGTCGGTTCGAGGTTCGCGGTCATATTGGCCTGGAAAGCGGCCTCCACTTTGTTTTCCAGGTAATCGGCTTCGGTTGCCGGCTTCCGATCTACGCGTTTAACCACATAAAAGGCCGCCTTTTTCTCGACACTGACCACCTCTGCAAGCTCATCGACAGACGCTTCGCTGTCGGGCAGCAGGCGATGAATCTTTTCATTGCGGGCGCTGGTGGCAAGCCGATCCTGAAGGAACGTCGCGGCCGCGGGGTTTCTTTCCAGAAAACTCAACATTTGGGCACGCTCGGCTTGAGGCAGTCGGCTCTGATTTCGAATCGTCTCAAGCTCAGCAAGCGGGATGTCATGCTCGGCAAGTTTCTCATTAAACGCCGCAAGCGCTTCGTCCCAGCCGTGGTCCTGGACCAGCGTCACCAGCTCACGCGCGAACGTGTCGGCCTGCTCCATCGCCCGCTTTGTGCGGATATCGGAAGCGACCTGATCGGCCACCGAGAAAAGCGGCTGTTCGTCTTGGCGTTGTGACGGCAGCACGTCCATCCCGTGAACGGTAAATGCAATATCCATTGTTTCAGGCACCTCTGCCTCTTTGATTTCGACAACGCGTACCATCGTCATCAGGCGGTGATAGTGCTGCTGCTGCTGGTCATAATACCCGCCTGTCATCGGGCCGATATTCTCCCATGGTCGCGCCCGAAGGCCGCCGATAGCGGGCGGCGTCTGCTGCGGATCGCGCGGAATAGCGAACGCGACATCTGCCAGAGGCGTGGTGCGCTGGCCGTGCTGAACCTGCAGCATCGGCAGGATGTCAGCGTTTTGGAAATCGGCTCGGCTTAGCAGCCCTGTCCGACCGGTCAGCACCTGAACGTTATACTGCTGCGACAGATGCTCGGCCGCCTGCTCGTAATCGCCCGCAACCGCTTGGAACTGCTCAAAATCGGCCTCTTCCAGGTTGATGGTGAAAAACTCCTCTTCGGTCATCGTCCTGGCGTCATTAAAGATCTGCATGGCCAGGCGGTTGATCCGTTCCTGTTCCATCTGTTGTCGGATTTGGGGCAGCGCTTGGGAAAAGGAACGGGTTCGGGTTACCTGCTCGCCCTCAGGTTCGGCCGGGTCGGCTGGCTCACGGTAGCGAAACCGCTCGATATTGCGACTGTAAAACTCTTCCATCTGTTCGGACGTCGGACGCGCGATTTGCGTCTTGACATCGTCCAGCAGCACGGTCATATACTCCAGTTGAATACGTCTGGGCAGTTTGTAGCCAAAGCCAAACGGATTCTCATCGCTGAACAGACCGGGCGGGACATCGTTATACGCCTGAAACTGCTGCTGCATCGCGTCCTGATCGACGGGGCTGTCTTCGTCGATAAACAATCCGGCTGAAATCTCAACCCACTCGGCGTCAAACTGCTCATGGCTGCGTCCAAGCGTAGCTTCTAGCTGATTGAGCGTGACCAATTGATTGTCGGTGATGTTGTTGGTATACGATAATACCGACAGGAACCGTGCAAACGTCCGGACAACGTCCTCTTCCGGCAGATTCGTCTGAGCGATGATAGCCCGGTAGACCTGAGCAGGGTCAGCGCCCTCGGCCAGTTGCGGCAGAATCTGTTGCAGTGTGCCCCGCGCATTGGCTTCGGAGATCACAGTGCCGGCGTTGCGTGCTTCGGCCTGCATCAGGATCCACGCCAGCTCCGGCTGCGGCCGTTCACCGAAAAAGTCCTCAATCAGTTCAACCGCGACAGGAATCTGGCCGGCCTGAGCGGCTTGTTTTAAATCCGCAGGCGAGAGGTTTTCCGCCAGCACGCGCGAGTCGGGAAACAGCAGATGGGCCATCAGCGGGCCGGTCAGGCCCTGCTGGCCTTGGGCCATCAGGATCATATCGCCGCCGAGCATCTGCAGGAGCCGCAGTTCATTTTGAGCGGCCAGAAAATCACGTGCACGGATCCGCTGCCCGTCCTCCATTGTGCCTATTACAGGATTGTCTCGACCCAGTAATCCTATAAAAAGTTGAAGCCCGGCATAACCAACGACAAACGATATCATCAAAAAAATTACGACAAACGCCATAATCTTTTTCTTGTTTTTGGTCATCCATTTGTACAAATGCATAAATCTGTCCCGTTTTTAATTCAATATCTATGTCCTGTTCAGAATGTACGAAAAAGGCAGTATAGCCCCCGGAAGACGGATTGCAAGAAAAAATGCTCCGTGGTCGATTATCTTTGAATTGGACAGCCGCCCCGGGCGCGTGTACAATCGCGACACTCAACAAACTCACTTTTTATACTGATGGATTGGTTGTTTGTTCATTAACCGGAGACTTCAGATGCGTAGGACAACACAATCGCAGGCCGCTTTTGAGCAGGCCAAAATGGTCATCCCCGGCGGTGTAAATTCGCCGGCGCGGGCCTTCGGTTCGGTCGATTGCGGGCCGCTGTTCATTGCCGCCGCCAACGGATCGACGATTACCGATGTGGACGGCAATACCTATCTCGACTATGTCGGCTCCTGGGGGCCGATGATCCTGGGCCACGCCCATCCGGAGGTGGTTGCGGCCATTTCCCAGACCGCGGCCCGGGGCACATCCTTCGGCGCGCCGACAGAGGCTGAAACGAAGCTGGCCCGGCGAATCGCTGCCGCCTGCGAAAGCGTCGACAAAGTCCGTCTGGTCAGCAGCGGCACCGAGGCGGCCATGACCGCCGTGCGGCTGGCGCGGGCGTTCACGCGGCGCGATCATATCGTCAAAATGGTCGGCTGCTATCACGGCCACAGCGACAGTATGCTGGTCAGCGCCGGTTCGGGACTGGCCGAGCACGGCGTGCCCTCCAGCGCCGGCGTGCCGGGTCATGTCGCCGCCCAGACCATCGCCGTGCCGTATAATGACGCCGAGGCCGTTGGCCGGGCCTTTGCCAACTATCCCGACCAGATCGCGGCGGTGATGGTCGAGCCGGTCGCGGCCAATATGGGCGTTATTGCGCCGGTAGAAGGGTATTTGGAGCAACTGAGGCATCTGTGCGACCAGCAGGGGGCGGTGTTGATTTTCGATGAGGTCATTACCGGTTTCCGCATCGCCCTCGGCGGAGGCCAGCAGCGCTACGGCGTACAGGCCGACCTGACGTGCCTGGGCAAGATCGTCGGCGGGGGATTGCCCGCCGCGGCGGTAGGGGGGCGAGGCGACATAATGGATTTATTGTCTCCACTCGGCCCGGTCTATCAGGCCGGCACCCTCAGCGGCAATCCCCTTGCGGTGGCCGCGGCGGACAAAACCCTTGAGCTGCTCGAACAACCGAATACTTATCGGATGCTGGAGGAAAAGGGCGCTGCCCTCGAAGCCGGCCTGAAAGAGGCCGCCGGCCGGGCGGATATCCCGCTGACGATCAACCGTGTCGGGTCAATCCTGAGCGCCTTCTTTACGCAGCACCCGGTCCGGCATTTTGAGGATGTCCAGGCCACCGATATCGCCCGGTTCAAGCGGTATTTTCTCGACATGCTCGAGCAGGGCGTTTATCTGGCCCCCAGCGCTTATGAGGCGATGTTTCTCTCGCTGGCTCATACCCAACAGGATATTGATAAAACTGTCGCGGCCGCGTATAATGCCTTCTGCAACATTCGATAGGGCCTTAGCCGGGGCCGGTTTGGCGGCCAAATCACTTAGCGTTGATTTTAATGAAGGGAAAATGCAATGGAAGAGAATGTCAATCAGCAGATGATCGATACTACAGACAGCCTCGAGGCCGTCAGTGTAATGAAGGGAATGAAAAATCTTTTATTCTGCTTGCTGCTGCTGGCGCTGGTGGTCTCGCAGGGTGTATTTTGGCTGAATCATCTTGGATGGGTTGAAAAAGATGATGAGTTTGTCTGCGGTGCGGCCGGGACGGTTGTATGTGACAGGGCCGACGGCCAGCAGCGTCTGTCCTTTGGATTCGCTGCGCCGGTGCCGTTGACCGCTCAGAATACCATTTCCGAGCAGGTCGAACGCATCGCTCAGGAGGTCGGGCTGGATGCGGATGACGACCCGGATCAGGCCGATATCGACCCTGATGCGCCGCCGGAAAATGACGCACCTGTCGTTGAACCCGATCCGCTGGAGGAGCCGGAAGAGCCTGCAAGGACGCTGGATTTGAATATATTGCGGATGCATTATACCACCGCCGGACAGGTTGTCTGTGCGGCCAATTTTGTGATGTTCATCGCGGCGGTGCTGTACTGCCTGACGCTTCTGATGAACCTGAAAATCTCCCTGACCGGCAAGCTCGGCGGCATCAATCACATCAGCCGGGCCTTTTTCAGTGCCCTGTTTTTGCTGGTCTTTCTGACCCCCTGGCAGGTGATTTTGCCCGGTGTCGTGCTCGGGGCGATGTATATGCCGGCTGAATTGCTGTGCGGCCGCTGGGCCGGAGCCGACGCGTCGGGACTGTGGACGGTGCTGTTTTATCTGCGGTTTACAGGCTATTGGCTGCTGGTGGTGTGGCTGCTGCTGTGCGCCCAGTCGCGCTCCGTCAAGTGGTCACGCGCCACCCTGCGCCGACTGGGAATGACCCGCTGAAGAGTATGAAGTATGGACGAACACGAGAGTACAATTCAGAATGACGTCGCAGACCGGGACGCGGCTGAAGGGGCTGTGCCGGTTTGCCCTAAGTGTTTTTCTGAATATGAACCCAGGCTCAAGAGTTGCCCATGCTGCAATGAGACTACTTTTATGCCCTTGGGCGAAAGACGATTACAAGGTGTAGAGGTCTTCACGTATCCGTTTAGACTGATGGTAAAATTTTTAGTCGAAAAATTCTTCTCAGGGTGGAAATAAATGAGCCCCCCAATATATGGACACGTACAAAGACATTT
>PXAQ01000182.1 GCA_003567095.1 Phycisphaerae bacterium | reverse complement strand
TTATTACACATTCTGGGTCAGTGAGCGAAATCCTTGGGCTTCCTGTAAGCAATAACTCCATCATTGCGATATGAGCCTCACTGGCATCCCAATGCAATCTGAGTAGATTATAGGCATACTCTAATGATTCTTGGCAATTGTTTCCGTAACGCAAAACATTGACGACCAACCTTCCTATGCTTGGGTCAACTTCATTAAACGCAGGAAGCTTAGAAATGTCTCTTTCGATTATATCTAATCGGTTTGTTCGAATTCCTATCGCGGACAATCGCAATCTGACATATGGAGTAAACGTCTCATCTTTGGGATCGAGAAGATGTTCTTGAAGTAAATCAATGGCACCCTCCAAGTCGTTGTATAACTCATGACAGTGTAGTTCTAATTCAAAAACCTTTCTGTTCCATACGCCATTACTGCGAAGCCCTTTCGAAAAATCAATAATGAACCTTACATCTTCACATCTTTCTGCGCAACTCAACAGATGAAAAGTGTCTTGGCCGAAATATTCAGGAATAACAATTGACTTCCAAATACACAAGGCTTCTTTGTGCAAGCCGAGTTTTTGAAAAAGAGTTGCAAGGCGTCGCTGGTCATGATATGTAACGCTTTGATTTAATTGCTCAAGACATGATTTTGCCTTCTCAACTGAAGCAGGTATCTTATTGCTAATTTGTAAGAGTGATGCCCAAAGGATTTGCTTTGAGACGTTATCGATAGAATTCAAGACAAACTGTTGAAAATCGGGTCCGATCTGATCGAGAGATTCATCTCTTAACCGAAGCTCAAATAACAACTCCAAATAATCGCACTTAAAATCATGCGGCATATTGGCTAAGTCGCCAACCTTATCCTGGAGAATTCGTATCGCATCTTTAATGTCAGAGCAAGAATTTCTCTGCTTTAGCATCTGAGCAAGCACGAACTCTATATCGCATCGTTCATTTGAATTGGTTATATTTTTGAGCAATGAAATAGCTTCGTTTAAGTCATCCTGAGCAAGATCAATAGCATACCAGTAAACTATTTCAGATTCATTTGAGGCGATCTTGTAGGCTTGTCGCAAACAATCATTTGCTTGAGTTCGATTTAGCAATGCCTTGTGGGCAGTAGCGAGTTTAACAAGAGTATAGGCGGCGCTTTTCGTCTTTGATTCTTTCTGAAACTTCTCTATTGATTCAGTATATAACTCTATTGCTTCTTCAAGCAATCTCTTCTCTTTTTGGGTTGGGTCTCGCTGGTAGAGGAAAATTTCATTTATGTTTGCCATTCCAATGAGTATACAGGCCAACTTTTCTATAACTCGAGGGTTCCCTGGAACTTCTTTTAAGGCGCACTCAAGATGCTCTCTGGCTATATCAAATTTTTCATCTTCCGCAGCCTTGGCAGCTAACGCTGTTGCTACTTCCGCATCGTTATGCAAATGCGAAGGTACTCTTTTAAGGATATTACAATAACAATCGGTGTCTGTGCGGATCAATACTGACCATGCAACGGTATTTTGTCTGTAGTCTCTTAACACAGCTTCTGCCAGTTCATGTGCTTTAGCTGGGTTGCCCAAACAAAAATAACCCAAAGACTCAGAAGCTCTTGCCTTTTCCCACTCCGGATCATAGTCTTTTGCTTTCAAAAAATATCTTCCGGCTTTTTCAGGTTCATCTTGGCCATCAAAGCTACATCCAAGAAGTCGTATGCAATTGGATTTTTGTCTTGAGGTCATCTTGTCATTTTGATGTTCCCATAGCTTTTCAAGCCAGACTTGAGCTACCCTCGGTTCTCCGGTGTTAAGTAATTTTACAACTTCATCAAAAATCGATTGAATGTCACTATCGCTGTTAACAATTATATCTCTTCCCGCAATATTGCCTCTATTTCCTTCGGCAATGATAGTCGTATTCCCATTGCCCGTCTGCTGCACTGCTTTTTGTGCGGCAGATGTTTCGCCTCTTTTGTTAAAAAGCCATTTGAAAAATTTGAACAACCCTCCAATAATGCCTATAAGAATCGGTACCCCAACTGTAAATATTGCGACTTGCCAAGTTTCACTAAGATTTTTAAACCACTCAATCACGAATGTCATCCTTTGTTTTCTATTTCTATAATGAAATCTGCGTCAATTGGTGTGAATCTTTGTTCAAAATATTGTCATCGCCGGCAGGCCAAAGCAGGTGATTGTTGCTGGGTGTTTCCTTCCTGATTCGGCCGGGTTTTTCGCCAGCGGCCTTTTTCTTTGTACTTTATAATGCGGGGTTGGGGGGAGAAAGCAAGGGAAATTTTCCATTTTCCATATTTTCTGTCCTCTGCTCTCTGACCTCTGACTTCTGATAAGCCTCTTGAGGCAGCGGGCCAAAGGGGATATAATCTGACGGATACCTGATCTGAGGCGACACAAAGCGACATACGGGACTGAAATAGACTTGAAACACTTAATTAAAAGGTGACACTCTATGCGAGTATTGGTATGCGGCGGGGCGGGGTATATCGGCAGCAATATGACGGCGATGCTGGCCGCGGCCGGCCATGAGCCGATTGTGCTGGACAATCTGAGCAAGGGCCATCGCTCGGCGGTCGGCGATGCGCGGTTCGTACTGGGCGACTTCGGCGATTATGATTTTACCGTGGACGTGCTGCGCAGGTACGGCATCGAGGCGGTGATGCACTTTGCGGCGTTTATCGAGGTCGGCGAGTCGGTCACTGTGCCGCTGCGGTACTACGACAATAACGTCAGCCGCACGCGCACGTTGCTGGCGGCGATGGAAACGGTCGGCGTGGCCAAGTTCGTCTTCAGCAGTACCGCCGCGGTGTACGGCATGCCCGAGACGATTCCCATCACCGAAGAAACGCCCAAGGCGCCCATCAACCCGTACGGCCAGACCAAATGGGCCGTTGAGCGGATGTGTCATTTTCAAAGCCAAACGGGCAGGCTGCGGTATGCGGCCCTGCGGTACTTCAACGCCTGCGGGGCCGGCTTTGATGCGACCCTCGGCGAGGATCACCATCCCGAATCGCACCTGATCCCGCTGATCATTCAGGCCGCGATGGGCAAGCGCGACAGTATCGCCATCTACGGTACGGACTACCCCACCGACGACGGCACCTGCGTGCGCGATTACATCCACGTTGAGGATTTGTGTAAGGCCCATCTGCTGGCGTTGGACAAGCTCAAGGGCAGTAGCGAGCTGGCTTGCAACCTCGGCAACGGCACCGGCTACACCGTCCGGCAGGTCATCGACACCGTGCGCAAGGTCTCGGGCAAAGACTTCAAAGTCATCGAAACCGACCGCCGCCCGGGCGACCCGCCAATCCTGACCGCCGACGCGAGCCGGGCACAACAAGAACTCCACTGGCGGCCCGACTGTCCCGATCTGGAAACCATCGTGCAAAGTGCCTGGGATTTTCACAACGCCCATCCCAACGGCTACGGAGACTGACCATGACATCGCCAAAAAGGGACAATCCGGCCGGCCCATCTCAAGCCGACGACGCAATGGAAGTGTGGTTTAACACCGACCCGGTGCTCTGTCAGGCACGCCGCGACGGTGTGGATGTATGGGCCTTATGGGCCAATCTGCAGCGCCCCGTCGAAGAACGTATCCGGCGCCATCAGATTGCTTTGCACAGATTTATGTTACTGTACAACGCGCGGCGAATCAATGAAAACGGACCCTATTGCCATATTGTTCATTCTGGCAAAGGAAAAGGTTGATTTTGTAATTGTTAAACAGAAAAGCCGGCTGATCAAAATTCGTCAGTTCGAGGCTCTCAAACATTTAAAAGCATAAGCAAGAACGATAAAAGCGTTTAAACAATGGAGACAAGACCGTGAACACGACGCATCAAAAAACGATTGAATTTCTCACGTCTTATCAGATGGATCCGCTCAGCGTGGATATCGAGGCCAATGTGGAGGCCTTTCTCGATCAAATGCACGGCGGGTTGGCCGGCCAGGACAGCACGCTCGATATGATCCCAACATACCTGACGACCGAAAACCAGGTGCCCGGCGGCAAGCGCGTCATCGTCGCCGACGCCGGCGGGACCCACTTCCGCGTCGCAACCGTCCATTTTGACGATAACAACACCCCCCTCGTCGATCATCTGGAGAAATTCACCATGCCCGGCATCGACCGAGAGCTTGACAAAACGGGGTTTTTCGAGGCGATGGCCGAATATTTCAAGACCGTCGCGGACGCATCCGAG
Source organism: Phycisphaerae bacterium (assembly GCA_003567095.1). The sequence continues at coordinate 4,060 of PXAQ01000182.1, read as the reverse complement.
GATATCGGCTTTTGCTTTTCGTATCCGGTTGAGATTCAGCCCAACAAAGACGGCCGCATGATTCGCTTTTCCAAGGAGATCAAAGTCCGCGGCGTTGAGGGCCAGCTGCTCGGCGAGCATCTGAATCGCGCGATGGCCCACATCGGGCTGCCGGCTCCCAAGCACGTCGTGCTGCTCAACGACACGGTCGCGACGCTGCTGGCCGGCGTGGGCTATCAGAATCGCAAGTTTGACAGCTTTATCGGCTTTATCCTCGGCACGGGAACCAACGCCGCCTATGTCGAACAAAACGTAAACATCACCAAGAAAAAAAGTCTCGATCCGGCCGGCTCACAGATCATCAACACCGAATCCGGCGGCATGGGCGCCGGCTATCAGGGCACGCTCGATGTCGGTTTTGATAAAACCACCGTCAACCCCGGCGTGCACATGTTTGAAAAGATGGTCTCCGGGGGGTATCTGGGGCCGCTGTGTCGCTTTGTGCTGGCCCGCGCCGCCGACGACGGGCTGTTCGGCAGCAGCCCCGCCGAGGGGATCAAAGCGCTTTCGGCCTTTGACACCCGCCAGATGAACGCATTTCTGCGCTACCCGTACGGCGATAATCCGCTGGCCGAGGCCTGCCGCCGCGGCACCGGCGAGGATACCCTCACGGCCTGGACACTCGCCGATCGCCTGACCGAACGCGCCGCCAAGCTGGCCGCGATCAACCTGGCGGCCATGGCCGTCAAAACCGGCCGAGGCACAGACCCCACCCGACCGATCTGCATCGTCGCCGAAGGCACCACCTTCTACAAAATGAAAGCCGTCAAACCCCGCGTGGAGTATTACCTCAAAGACTACCTCGAACACCAAAAAGGCATCTACACCGAAATCGTCCACATCGACAACGCCACCCTGACCGGTGCCGCCATCGCAGGACTGACAAACTGAGGCCAATACAGGATATGGCCAACGACTCACGGTTTGACGGCCACCGCTTTGAACCATGTGTAGAAAAAGGTCCCGTCGTCACAGGTGTCCACGGCGGCGATCTCTGCGCAGCCCTGCTCGAAGATGTCCTCATCGACGATGCGGTCATCGAGAATCTGCCGCCGGGCCGAGCGGACCATCGGTACGATGATGTGATTGACCATCCCGTCGCGCAGGGCGGGATTGAGCCGGTCGGCATACAGCCAGGCCGGGCGAGACGACCGCACCTCCAGCCCGGCGGCGGTCAGCAGGGGCGTCAGACGCCGTCCGATCAGTGGATCGTGGCCGTTGGCCTGCTGGGCGGTGATCAAGCCGCCCCAAGCGGTGCGGCCGGCCGGGGTTTCGGGATGCCAGAAGCACGAGCCGTGATCGCCTTCGATAGCGGTCACGGTCCCACCGGGACGCAGGATGTGCTTCAGCTCCGTCAGGGCTGCGACCGGATCGTCCAGATGCTCAAGCACGAAACAGATAAAGACGTGGTCAAAGGCCGCCTCGGCAAACGGCAGACAATGGAGGTCGGCCTGCTCGAATTTGAGCGGCACGGCGCCGGCGGCGTGTTCCAGTCGCCGGGCGGCGGCCAGGGATGCCTCGGAGATATCCACACAGGTAAAGACCGCCTGCGGGCTGTGTTTGACCAGCAGTCGCGTCTGGGCCCCGACCCCACAGCCGGCCTCCAGCACCCGCGCCCCGGGCGGATACGCCGTATCCGAATGCAGAATGTCCTCTAAAATCTCGGCCTGCTCATACAGCCGCCGCATCTCACGCTGAGAATAGCCATGCACATACGCCATCGTATTGTCCCTTTCGTCGTACAGTGTACCGGCCGAGCAGTGCTAAGGCAACCGCGGTCCGCATCGCCGCTGTGGCGGCGGTGTGTGAGAATGTTTTCTGGCAGTCTATGCGGCCGCATTCCAGACTCTTTCAGTCGGCTAGTCAGGCAGCCACAGAACGACTCGGTCGGCCCTGAGCCGATAGCATAGCCCAATCGCAATCTTTTTATCCTGTCGCTTTTCAAAACAGCCCCAAAACGCTACAATCCGGCTTTGAGCCAAATTCTTGGGACAACCGGAGAGACGCGATGAGTATTACTGTTGAGGAAATTTTTGAGACGGTCAATATGACCCTGCGGCAGCACTTTGACATCCGCACGGTCACGCTGGGCATCAACCTGAAGGACTGTATGGACCGCAACGTCGATCATTTCTGCGGCCGCGTCGAGCAGCGGATTGTCGCGATGGGCAAACAGCTCAACGCCGCCGCCGAGGCGATGGAGCAGAAATACGGCGTACCAGTCATCAACCGGCGCATCGCCGTTACGCCGGTGTCGCTGCTGGCCGAACCCCTGCCGCGAACGACCACGACGGCCGTTCGCATCGCCAAAACGCTCGACCGCGCCGCCGCCCAGGCGGAGATTGATTTCATCGGCGGCTTCGGCGCGCATGTGCAAAAGGGGCTGACCGGCGCCGATGAGAATCTGCTCAACGCCCTGCCCCGGGCCCTGTCACAGACCCGGCGGGTGTGCGGCTTTTTCAATATGGGCACCACCGAGGCGGGGCTGAATATGACCGCCGTCGAGCGGTTCGGCCACATCCTCAAGGACCTGGCGGTGCGCAGCAAGACCGGCATCGGCTGCGCCAAGGTCGCGGTCTTTGCCAACGTGCCCGAGGACAATCCGTTCATGGCCGGGGCCCATCACGGCATCGGCGAGCCGGATTTCGCCCTCAACGTCGGCATCTCCGGCCCCGGCGTGGTCAAGACCGTCGTCGAGCAGAACCCCGATTGCGATCTAACCGAGCTGAGCGAGGTCATTAAGCGGACGGTCTTCAAGATCACCCGTGCCGGCGAATTGATCGGGCGGGAAGTGGCCGACCGGCTCGGCGTGGCGTTCGGCATCGTCGATATTTCCCTGGCCGCGACCCCGGCGGCCGGTGATTCGGTCGCTGAGATCATCGAAGCCATGGGCGTCAGCCGGATGGGACGGCCCGGCAGTACCGCCGCGCTGGCCCTGCTGATCGACGCGGTCAAAAAAGGCGGCGCGATGGCCTCCGGTCATGTCGGCGGCCTTAGCGGCACGTTCATCCCCGTCAGCGAAGACGCCGGGATGATCCGCGCTGTCAAGGAAGGGGCCCTGAAGCTGGACAAGCTCGAGGCCCTGACCAGCGTCTGCTCGGTGGGGATGGATATGTTCGCCATCCCCGGCGCCACGCCGGCCGATGTCATCAGCGCGATCATCGCCGACGAGCTGGCCATCGGTATCGCCAACCACAAAACCACCAGCGTCCGCGTGATTCCCGCCCCCGGCAAACGCGCCGGCCAAGTCGTTCACTTCGGCGGCCTGCTCGGCAGCGCGCCGGTCATGCCGGTGGCCAAACAGTGCGCCGCGGCCTTCATCGCCCGAAAGGGGCGCATGCCCGCACCTCTCAAGGCCCTGCGGAACTGATCGGTCACCCCGGATTCCGACCACAATCACCCTCCCATACCTCTGAACGGTTATCCCGGCAGTGCAGGTGCCGGGTTCGACTTGTCGGGGCCCGACGAAAAGTGTCGCTTATCGGTCCTTTATGGCGGCGTTTCGGTTTTTTTAAAGGTTATGCTTGATAAAACATCTGGCGGTTGTCACACATAAAACCAGCAGAGCCCGTTATCCCTGCCTGGCAGGCAGGGTGCATAGGGTTCTATAATAGGTGTTCCCTGACGGCTGAAAACTCCCCCGAAAGCGTCCTCGACTGCACTGCAAAGACATATTGGGGCAGTTTCGCTATTCGTAGTCCTTCTTATTTCGGCTTAACACCTAGTGTCTGAAGATTTTTTTGATCAGCCTTTTTGTTATATTTCTTAATGACTTTACCGAAGTGCACTAACAGACAGAGCGAAATCCGGCAGTCGGCAGAGGATATTCACTCGATAAGGTCGAAAAAAAACTCCATTACAGAAAGGAAAGGCAGTATGGCACAGACAGCAGCAAAAGCCAGCAGGGCCGCACCCGACGGCCGGGAACTCTCGGGCAAGTATCTGACGTTCACCCTCGGGGCCGAGGAGTTCGGCCTGCAAATCCTCAAGGTCCGCGAGATCATCGGCTATATGGAGATTA
>PXAQ01000087.1 GCA_003567095.1 Phycisphaerae bacterium | reverse complement strand
TCCGTGCCGCCCAGCTCGACATCGCTCTGGATCGCCACCGAATCGTGCCCCTGCATCAACGGATACAAAAACTCGTGAATGCCGATCGGATCGCCCTTTTTATACCGTATCTGAAACGTATCACGCTCCAGCATCCGGGCCACGGTCATCGAAGCAGTCAGCTTGATCACATCGGCCAGCCGCAAATCCGCCAGCCACTCACTGTTAAACCGCACCTCGACCTTATCGGGCGACATATCCAGAATCTTGCCGGCTTGATCAAAGTACGTCTGAGCATTGGCCTTGATCTGCTCGGCAGTCAGCATCGGGCGGGTGGTATTCTGGCCGGTCGGATCGCCGATACGGGCGGTATAATCGCCGATGATCAGCACGGCTTTGTGGCCTAAGTCCTGAAACTGTCGCAGCTTGCGGAGAACCACGGTGTGCCCGAGATGAATGTCCGGCGCCGTCGGGTCCATCCCGAGCTTGGCCCGCAGGGGCCGGCCGGTCGTGGCGGCCTCGGTCAGCCGCTGGGCCAGTTCATCCTCCCGATACACCTCCACCGTGCCGCGTTTGAGCAGTTTAACCTGTTCGGCAATCTCCAATGTCATGATTCTTCATCCAAATTTGTTTACATTACAAAGGGTCGGATTATACCATCCCGCAGTCCCGGTGGCAATGTCTGAATTTCTTTAAAAAAAAACAAGCTTGTTTTTTACCGGACGTCGTATATAATAGGTAGTGAAACAATTCAATTTGAAAGGGCTGGTTATGGAAATGCATCGACACCATTTACGGCATTGGCATTGGCCCGATCGACACTCTCTGAGATTACATCTGAGCCATTTGGTTCATGACCCACGGTTTTGGGCTGTGCTGATAATTGGCGCGTTGGTAGTTCTGTTGCTTGTTTTAAGCATTGCAGCCGCTCGCGGCGGAGTTCAAACTCCGATGCCTCGCGGGTATCCGGTCAATCCATTCGTTTGATGAAACCGGTACGTGACGTGGCGCACTAAAAGCGACGATTGCATGCGGATATATAACTAATATACAGGAGGTTTGCGTATGAATGTTGAGGACTATCTGGACAAGCAGGGGTGCATCTTTAAGCTGACCGCACACGAGCCGGTCTACACCGCCGAACAGTTGGCAAGTGTTGAACATGTCCCACCCCATCATGTGGCCAAGACCGTGGTTGTACGGGCCGACAATGATACGTTCTATCTCTGTGTGCTGCCGGCCGACCGTAAGGTCAGTTTGTACAATCTCAAGCAGCATCTGGACATTAAACACCTGCGATTGGCCACCGAAAGCGAAATGGAACGCTTATTTGTCGACGCCGAGGTGGGAGCCGAGCCGCCGTTCGGAAGCCTGTACAATCTGCCGACCCTGATGGACAAAACCCTGGCAAAAGACAAGGAGATTGTCTTCCAGGCCGGCACGCACGACCGGGCCATCCGAATGGCTATGGACGACTACATTCGGCTGGCGCGACCGACGGTGCTGAAGTTCAGCTATCCCACAGCGTTTGACGAACTTGAATCCATGCCGCTGGACCCGTTCTTCTATGAACCGTTCCAAATTTAAGCGCCTTTTGCACCTAAGCCGAACAATCCGGAACCAAAAGCTAAATTTTTCTTTACGCTGAGCGATATATCTCCAACAATCAATATACGCCGTTGCCAAGCCTAAAGATTGTCTTTTCTGGGTGATTGTAGTACTTAACGGAAAGTGGACATTGATTGAAGGGAACAGCCAAGTTGTAATTACAAAACAATCGCTCTGCTGTATCGACGCAGTGTGAAGCGGGGTTTATCATCCACAAGGGTATCACGAAGAACTCTCTGCCGCTCAGGTTGCTATCGCTTCCAGAGGGCGAAATCCTCACCGTCGAGGGTGTGGTGCCAGTTGTCGCCTTCGGGTTGCCAGGGGGCCGGGCCAAGTTTCAGGGCGACTTTATCATCGACTGTCGCGGCGTAAAGATCGGGCTGGGCGGCCAGGATGTTGACACCGCTTTCGGCGTGCAGGCCCATATCACGACGAAGCTGGATCAGCGTCCGGAGTGTGTCGCCCAGGCTGTCGTCCCAGTCAAATAAATGCGGCCAGAATACGCACGGCTTGCCCGGATGCGTCAAGAGGTAGGCATACCCGGCAGCAAGACGCTCAGATGGACAGGGCCTGTTGTGGTTGTCCGGCTCGGTGTCGTGATTGTCCAGAAAGGTCACCGCCATCGCCGGCCAGTGGCCGATCAGGCCGGGACAGCGCCCGTGGACGCTTTTGAGCCGTTCATAGTTGTTTTCTTCGAACGTTTTTTTCAGAATCTCGCGCGTGGCAAAATCAAACGCGCAGCTCTTGCCGCCCGTGCGGTCGGGCGCAGCGTCAATATCCGGCTTGCCATAGGTGCGGTTGATCCAGTCGACCAGCGGCAGCGGCTCGCCTTCGACGCACTCGGCCACCGAAAAGGCCGGCTGCGTCGCGTCGTTATACATCCCCACAAATCGGGCGTGGTAGCCTTTGACCAGGTCCCACCGCCAGCCGACAAAGCCGACCTCGTTTTTGAGCCAATTGAGCCAGTTTCCGATTGCCTGCTGGACCAGCGGATTGGTATGGTCCAGATCGCGTCCGCCGTCGAAGTGTTCACCGGTGTCGGCCGCGCCGTCCGGTTTGCCACCGGCCTGGTGCCAGTCGTCGTCCTGAACCACGGCTTTGCGATTGGCAGCCTCAATTGCCTGTGGGTCGGCTGTCCCTTCGGGGGCAAAGTCGGGGTTGTGAAAGTCCGCCCAGTCATTCAGGCCGCAGCGATGATTGACCACCACGTCGGCAATCGCCTCGACCGGTCGCTGTCCGTCGCGCAGTGCCGCAATCGCAGCCTGCAGCTCGTCCCGTGTGCCGTAGCCGCTGTCCAGCTTGTACCATTCGGTTGGCAGATAGCCGTGCGGATCGGCGCTGGCCGACGGCGGCGGAAACCAGATGTAATCAAACCCGGCCGCCTGAATCTCGCCAGCCATGTCTTTGAGAATTTGATACCAGGCGTGCTCGGTTGATGTCCAGTGAAAGCCCTGCAATAGAATCGCATCTTGCTTGCCCGCATACAACGCATTCGTGGCCATAAGCGTTTTCTCCTGTTTACATGTGACGGGTTAAGGCTGTTTCATCGCAGCCGAGCGTAGGGTTACAGCGGTCAGAAAATCAGAGCATTTGTTTGACCGCCTCAAGGATAGCGGCCGGTTCGGCCATGCGGCCGATGCCTTCGGTGCCGCAGGCCAGGCGGCCGGTCTCCGGGCCGATGGTGCGGAATTTCAGCCGGTTCTGCAGGTGAGCAAGATTGTCCTGCACGATCGGATTGGCCCACATCCGGCTGTTCATCGCCGGCGCCAGCAGCACCGGCGTGTCCCAGCAGACGCACAGCGTCGTGCTGAGCAGATCGTCGCACAGCCCGGCGGCGACCTTGGCGATGCAATTGGCCGTGGCCGGGGCGACTGCGACCGCGTCGGCCCAGTCGGCCAGTTCGATATGCCCGATCTTGAAATCCTCCGGCCCGGCCCACATCGTCGTATACACCGGCTGGCCTGTGACGGCCTGCAGGCACACCGGCGTGATCAGCCGACAGGCGTTTTCGGTCATAATCGTCCGCACCTCTGCGCCCGCGGCGGTCAGTTTGCCGGCCAGATCCGCCGCTTTATACGCGGCAATCCCGCCGCTGATGCCCAGCAGGATGTGTTTGCTATCAAGTTGTGCCATGGGCTTAGCTCAATACAGGCAACACTGGCTTGGGTTGACAAGAGTCGAGTTTGACATCGCTAAAACGGAGCGGGTTTGGGTTTGTCCGCGTCGTTACTGGCCGTTTCGGAGTCATCGATCGTGATCTTGTCCTGCATAATCTCTTCGATGACGATCTCCATCTGGCTCTTGCCTTCGGTGTCGGCGATCAGCGGCCGCCCGCCTTCCATCAGCTCAAGCATCCGCTTCTGGATCAGCGCTGACAGCTTGAACCGCCCGCCGACCTTGTTGATAATCGCTGTATCTTTCAGTTCTTCAATCATATTCAAACCTCTCTGATTTATTCTGTCTTCTATCTTGAAACCGTCATCCCCGCGAAGGCGGAGCCCTACCTTCTAACTTCTAACTTCTAACCTCTAACCTCTGTATCTGACTTCTGTTCAATAATATCAATCACATCCTGCACCGCCTTGTCCAGCACATCGTTGACCACAAAATACGCATACTCGGCCTTGCCCGTGGCAATTTCGGCCTCGGCGCGGGCCAGGCGGTCTTGCCGGGCCTGCTGATCCTCGCCGCGGGCGCGGGCCTCGATGCGCTTGAGCAGCTCATCCATTCGAGGCGGCAGGATAAAGACCATCAGCGCCTCGGGCCATTTGGCCTTGACCTGCAGGCCGCCCTGAACGTCGATTTCCAGAATGACAATCTTGCCGGCGGCCACCGCCTGCTGCACCGGCTCGCGGGGTGTGCCGTAATAGTGGCCGAAGACCTCGGCGTATTCCAGAAACGCCCCGGCGGCAATCCGCCGCCGAAACTCATCCGGCGACAGAAAATAATACTCCTGCCCGTCTGTCTCGGCGGCGCCGCGGGGGCGCGTCGTGGCCGAGACACTCAGCGTCGCATCCAAGCGCTGGACAACCTGCCGGCAGATGGTGCTCTTGCCCACGCCAGAGGGGCCGCTGATGACAACCAGTTTACCCTGTTTCGATGACCTGTTCATAGCGGCTTATTCGACGTTTTGAACCTGTTCTTTGATGCGATCGACGGCACACTTGATATTGATCACGCAGCGAATAATCTCGGCGTTGGCATTTTTGCTGCTGATGGTATTGGCCTCGCGGAGCATTTCCTGGGTAATAAAATCCAGCCGCCGTCCGACCGCCTGGCCGGCGGTGCAGCTTTTGCGAAACTGCCGCACATGCCCGTCCAGTCGGCTGATTTCTTCGGCGATGTCGCTGCGGTCGGCGTAGATCGCCGTTTCGCGCGCCACCTGGTCCTCGGCGATTTTTAGCTGGGCGTTGGCCAGCAGCTCGTCGACCCGTTTGCGCAGTTTCTCGTGATAATCCCGCACCACGACGGCCGCATGCTTTCGGATCACCTCCAGCGCCGCCTCAATGATGTCACAGTTCTTGAGCAAATCCTCGGCCACTTGACGGCCCTCGTCCTGACGCGACTGGAGCAGCTGTTCAATCGCCTGTTGGCTCAGGTCCAGAATCGTCCGCCGCATCGCGTTGACCGCCTCTTCATCCGGGATCACCGGCTGGACGATGCCCGGCAGGTTCAGCAGGTTCGCCAGGTCGATCCGGCAGGCACTGTGGTCCTCACCCAGCAGGCCCTCAAGCCGCCGGACATACGCTTTGAGCGTAACCTCATCGATGTCAAACAGCGCGCGGCCGGAGATGTTTTTCATCCGCAGGGTATAGGCGATCGTACCGCGATGAATCTTGTCGCGGTGCAGCTTTTCGATGTCGCCTTCCATAAACACCGCAATATCCGGCAGGCGCATCTGCGCCTTAAAAAACCGGTTGTTGACCGAGCGCACTTCGACCGTATAGACCACGCCGTCGCTCTCGGTGCAGGCCTGGCCGAATCCTGTCATACTGCTGATCATCGCTGTACTCCCAACGGGTCCATTGCCATCAGTCATGCTCGGGCTCAAGCTCGACCTCCGGCCCAGGCGCAAGAGGCTCGGCCGCGTCCTGCCCAGCGTCGGGGATATCCTGCTCAGCCGGCTCCGGCTCCGTATCCGGATCAAACGGCACTTCTGGGGCGGTCAGCGGCGGCTGTGCCTCTGTGGGCGGTGTCGGCAGCAGCGGCTCAGGCGGGCGCATATACTTGCCCATCACGATCGCGCCGAGCAGGAACAGCGCCACAAAACAGATTGTCACCCACGTCAGGAAGTCGCCGGTCTTGGTGCCCAGCAGGCTGCTGGAACCGCCGCCGCCGAATGCGGCCCCGATTCCGCCGCCGCGGCCTTTTTGGATCAGCACGATCAAAATCAGAGCCGCCGCCAGCAGCGTCCACAGTACCACAAACACTTTCCACCCAAACGAAATACTCGCAAGCGGAAGTAAGAACATAGTGTACCCTCAGCTTATCTAAAAAGAAACATTCAGCAAAACCGCTTACGCAACGGTCTTGATCATTTTCGAAAAATCCTCGGCCTTCAAACTGGCCCCGCCGACCAGGAGCCCGTCAACATCGGGCTGAGCCATCAACTCGGCGGTGTTGGATGGTTTGGCCGAGCCGCCGTATTGAATCCGCATCGCCTCAGCGACGGACGGATCGCAGATCGTGGCGACCAGTTGGCGGATCATCGCGTGCACTTCCTGAGCCTGATCCGGCGTGGCCGTGCGCCCGGTGCCGATGGCCCAGACCGGCTCATAGGCAATCGTGACCGCCTGGATGCGCTCATCGCAAAGCCCGTCAAGGCCCTTGCGGATCTGCTGCTCGACGACATCCATCGTCTTGCCCGCGTCGCGCTGCTCGAGCAGTTCACCCACACAGAAAATCGGCATCAGTCCACCGGCGATGGCCGCTTTGAGTTTTCTATTGATCAGCTCATCGCTCTCGCCAAGCACGTGCCGACGCTCGGAATGGCCGAGAATCACATACGTGCAGCTGCAGTCCTTGAGCATCTCGCAGCTTATTTCGCCGGTAAAGGCACCATTGCCCTCAAAATACACATCCTGGGCCCCCAGCGCGACATTGGACGCGCTCAGCGCCGCGGCGACCGACTGCAAGTACACATACGGCGGGCACAGCGCCACATCGACCGTATCGACATCCTGCAGCTCATTGACCACACCGGCGGCCAACGCCACAGCCGTTGCGCTGTTGGTATTCATCTTCCAGTTTCCGGCAATAAACGGTTTTCGCATCAAATCAATCTCCACAATTCAGGTTAACGCTTTATCCATTAATCATTTTACATCACTGCCATGCTGCGCGGAAAGCTGCCCAGCACCGAAAGCTGCACGCAGTGCGTCTTGGCCTGGGTCAGCGCCTTTTGCACCTGCTCATCCAGCCGATGGCCCAGAAAATCGACAAAGAAATAATATTCCCATTCGCGTTTGCGGTTCGGCCGCGAGCCGATATTGGTCATATTCAGCCCGTAGTCCTTGAACACATTCAGCACATCGACCAGCGCACCTGTCCGGTGGGCCGTGCTGAACAGGATAATCGTCTTGTCATCGCCGCTGGGCTGGGCGTCTTCTTTACTGATAATCAAAAACCGGGTGATATTGTTGGAAATATCCTCAATATCCTGGCACAGCACCTTCAGGCCGTAAATCTCGGCGGCAATGGCCGAAGCAATGGCCGCGGCGCCCGTTTCCTCGGCCGCCAACTGGGCCGCCCGGGAGGAGGAGGCCACCGGAATCATCTCGGCGTCCTTGAATGTCGCGGCCAGCCAGTTGCGGCACTGGGCGAAAATCTCCGGCTGCGAATATATCCGCTCAATCCCAGTCATCGGGCCGGTAGCCATCAGATGGTGGTGAATCGCCATATTCGCCTCGGCACACACCATCACATCGGTCTCAACAAACGCATCCAGCGATTCACGCACGCCGCCGCCGGCACTATTCTCGACCGGCACAATCCCGAAATCGCAGTGGCCTTTGCTGACCTCTTCGAAAATGCCGCGAATATCGGCCAGCGCCTCGTAGTCCACGCTCTGGCCAAACTTCAAGATTGCCGCATTGTGCGAAAAACTGCCCTTGGGCCCCAGGTAGCCAATCCGCAGCGGACGCTCCAGAAAGAACGACCCGCTCATAATTTCGCGCCAGATGGCGTTGAGCGCCTTATCCGGCAGCGGCCCTTGGTTGATCTGGACAATCTTGTCGATCACCGCCTTTTCCCGGTGCGGCACATAGATCGGCGAGGCCTCGGTCTGCTTGTGCCGGCCGATATCGACCACCACGCGCGCGCGCTCATTGATCAGCTCTACGAGCTTTTCGTCGATCTGATCAATCTTTTTACGCAGGTCATCCAGCGACATCCCACCGCACACCTTAAGCCGGTACTGATAATGACATAATATCCCGATTTTAGCAGAAACGGCCCTTCTACCAAAAACTCTCGCCCCCGTCAACGAAAATGCGACTCCAGCGTGAGAATTATTTCCCACCGTAAAAGTAAATCCAGAGCTCTTTACGCCCTTAATCCCCCAAGCCGAAGGGGCAACCCGGCGTATCTGCCCTGATGCCCTTCGCTTCGTACCGGTTCATTTTTGTCCAGTTTCATGTGACATCGGCCAATGCATAAATCTTTTATACTCAAACTGACCGATAAACTACAACAATTTACCTTAACCGATGATGATTAAACATCTTGCAAGACATTCAAATCGTTCGTAAAAATGCTATCCGCCAAAGGCGGATTCCACAATTTTGA
>PXAQ01000198.1 GCA_003567095.1 Phycisphaerae bacterium | reverse complement strand
CATTGAAAGCAGCATTTTTGGGTTTGACACAATCGGGCAAGAGCACGCTGGTCTCGGCGATCAGCGGCCGGCCGGCCGCCCCGATGGGCGCAACCGACGCCCAGGAAGTGATGGTCTCGGTACCGGATCAGCGGCTGGACTGGCTGACGCAGTTGTATCAGCCGAAAAAGACGGTTCACGCGACGATTGATTGCGTCGATCTGCCGGGGCTGTCGTTTGCCGACGACCACGGACGGGCCGCGGCGCGGCGCTTGCTGAACCAGTGGCGCACGGCCGATATGTTCGTGCTTGTGCTCCGGGCGTTTGACAACCCGTCCGTGCCGGCCTACCGCGACCGCATCGATCCGCGGCGCGACCTGGATGAGCTCAAGACCGAGCTGCTGCTGGCCGATCTGGAACTGGTGACCACTCGCATCGAACGGCTCGAAAAGCAAATCCACAAGCCCAGCAAGACCCAGGCCCGAGACAAGGCCGAGTACGCCCTGCAGCTCAAGCTCCAGGAGGCCATCGAGGCCGAAAAACCCATCCGCAGTGTCATCGCCGACCAGGCCGGCCCGGAGATGGAGATCGTCGGCGCGCTGAATTTTCTGACGCTTAAGCCGATGATGGTCGTGGTCAATACCGGTGAGGATCAGTTGGAAAAGGCGGTTGATCTGGGCGATGCGGCCGAGGGCATGGAGGTCATCACCCTGTGCGCGACGCTTGAAAGCGAGCTGGCCGCATTGGATGCCGACAGCCGCCGGGAGTTTATGAACGAGATGGGACTGGCCGAATCGGCCGCCCAGAAGTTCGTACAAACCTGTTACCGTACGCTGGGGCTGATCAGTTTTCTGACCGTCGGGACAGACGAGGTGCGCGCCTGGCCCATCGAGGCCGGCACCAGCGCCCACGATGCGGCCGGCAAGGTCCACTCGGATATCAAACGCGGCTTTATCCGCGCCGAGACTATGGCCTACGACGACCTGAAGGCCCTCGGCGACGAAAAGGCCGTCAAGGCCGCCGGCAAAATGCGGCTCGAAGGCAAGACCTACAGTGTCCAGGACGGCGACATCATCAACTTCCGCTTCAATGTTTGATCGCCTCCCGCCCATTGTCCGCAAGATCCCGCAGGAGGCCATGCGTTTGCCGTCTCGGCGCCGAAACGACTCTTGCCGTAGGGGAATTTGGATGCTATAGTGCCGTATTCGCAGAACATTGATGAGCCCTTTTATACGGATCGCGATTGAGTTTTCCCGTTTCTGCGCGGCTATGTCGTGTTGCGGTATTCAGTGACAGGCTTTCGCGCGGGAATTTTCTACCCTGAAGGGTATATTTTATCCGGAGGTGTGTATTGTCGGAACAATTTGAAAAACTGATGGACAGCTACAATCCCGCCGAGCGGAAGACGGCCCTGCAGCAGGCTCTTGAGGCGCTGGAAAGCAAGTCCGTCAGTGTCAAGCCGGCCGGGGCGTATGTCAATATGCATGCACATACGTTCTTTTCGTTCAACTGTTACGGCTATTCGCCGACAAAATTTGCCTGGCTGGCCAAAAAGGAGGGCCTGGCGGCGGCGGGTATCGTGGATTTTGACGTACTGGACGGGGTCGATGAGTTTCTCGGCGCCGCCGAGGCGCTGAATCTGCGGGCCTGCGGCAGTATCGAAACGCGGGTATTTGTGCCGGAGTTTGCCGAGATGGTCATCAACTCGCTGGGCGAGCCTGGCATCGCCTACCACATGGGGGCCGCAATGCCGGCCGGCACGGTGCCGGACCCGAGCAAAGCATTCCTTGACGGCCTCAAGCAGACCGCTCAAGACCGCACGCGTAAAATGATGGGGCGCGTAAACGATTTTCTCGACCCGGTCACACTGGATTATGAGGCCGATGTGCTGCCGCTTACTCCCGGCGGCAATCCCACCGAGCGGCATCTTTGCCTGGCCTATGCGCGCAAGGCCCGCCAGGTGTGCGATGGCGATCTGCCGCTGATTAAGTTCTGGACCGACAAGCTTGGCCGGGCCCTTGAGCCGAATGATTTTCCCGAAAGTCCGGCGCTGCTCAATGCCATTCGCGCCAAAACCATGAAAAAAGGCGGCCCCGGCTATGCCGAGCCCCAGACCGGAGCTTTTCCCACCCTGCAGACGATGAACGCGTTTGTCCTGGCCGCCGGCGGGATACCGACCCTGGCCTGGCTGGACGGCACCAGCGACGGCGAGCAGCACATCCTTCAATTGCTGGAGGTCGCCGCCGCCAGCGGCACGGCGGCGGTGAGCATCATTCCAGATCGCAATTTCACCCCGGGCGCGGCGGACGAAAAGCTGGCCAACCTGCAGCAGTTTGTCGCGCTGGCCGAGACGCGCGGGATGCCGATACTCGTCGGCACCGAGATGAACAGCTTCGGCCAGAAATTCCGCGACATGTTTGAAAGCGCCGAGCTGGAGCCGATGGTGCCGATCTTCCTGAAAGGCGCATTAATCGCGTACGCCCACACGGTGCTGCAGCGGGCCGCGGGCATGGGTTACCTCAGCGGCTGGGCAAAAAAATGTTTTTGCCAGGTGGAGGACAAAAACGAGTTCTTCGAAGCGTTTGGCAAGGCCGTTGAGCCGCAGCAGAGCAGCGCGCTGCACATCGAGCCGACGATGGCGCCGCAGGATATCTTGAAGGCCCTCTCCGCATAAGCATCAGGCGGCTGACACGACTGACCTGAACGACAAGAAGCAGACGACAGGACGACACAATGACCGCATTACCCACATCGCAGACAGCCGTGCAGTTGACCGGCCCTGATGAGTTGACATGGAACCCGCAAAAGGGTGTCCCTGAACCCGGACCGCATCAGATCCTGGCTAAAGTGGAAGCGGTGGGACTTTGCTTTTCCGATTTGAAGCTGCTCAAGCAGTTTGACTCGCACGGCCGAAAGGGGCCGATTGTCTCAGGAATTGACGATACGGTGCTGGCCGAGATAGCAAGCTACGTGCCCAATGACAAGCCGGCTGTGCCGGGTCACGAGGCAGTGGTCCGTGTCGTGGCGGTTGGCGATCAGGTCAAACAGGCCCAGGTGGGCGGGCGCTACCTGGTGCAGACCGACTATCGCTGGTTGCCGACGGCGGCCTCGAACGCGGCATTCGGGTACAACTTCGAAGGGGCCTTGCAGGAGTATGTGCTGATGGATGAACGGGTCATCATCGCGCCGGACGGACGGTCAATGCTGATCGCCGCCGATGACAAGCTGTCCGCCTCGGCGGTGGCGTTGGTGGAGCCGTGGGCGTGTGTGGAGGATGCCTACGTCGTGCGCGAACGAACCGCGCTCAAGACCGGCGGCAGGATGCTGATTGTCGCCGATGACTCGTTCAGCGAAAAAAAGGTGTTTGATTTATTCAAGGCCTGCGGCACGCCCGGCTCCATTACGCTGGCGGCCAGGCACAACCCCCTGACCATGCCCGTGGAAAGGGTTGATTCGATCGCAACGTTGCCGGATGCGGCGTTTGACGATGTCCTGTACTTCGGTGCCAATCCGCAAACATTGGAGCAGGTGTTTGCCAAAACCGCCAACAACGGGCTTATCGTCCTGATTCAATGCGGAAAAACGTTTGGGCGCGAGGTTCAGACCGCCATCGGCCGCTTTCACTACGGCAATATCCGGATGATCGGCACGCCGGGCAGCGACCCCCTTGAGGCCATCCGGCAGATTCCGGCGACCGGCGAAATCCGCCCGAAAAACGCGATCAATGTCATCGGCGCCGCCGGCCCGATGGGCGTGATGCACGTCGTTCGCAATCTCTGCCAAGGCGTGCCGGATGTGACCGTGTACGCCGGCGATCTGGACAATGGTCGACTGGCGGCACTGACCGCGATTGCCGGCCCGCTGGCCGAGGCCAACACCGTCGGCTATGTGCCGTACAATCCGACACAAAACCCGCCGGATGTCCGATTTGATTATTTTGCGATTATGGCGCCGGTGCCAGAACTGGTGGCCCAGTCTGTCCTCGATGCGGCGCCGGGGGCGATTATCAACATTTTCGCGGGCATTGCCGCAACCGTCGGCGGGCCGGTGGATATCGACGCGTATGTCCAGAAGGGCTGTTATTTTATCGGCACCAGCGGCTCGACGCTGGACGATATGCTCACCGTGCTCAAAAAGGTTCAGGACGGCGTGCTGGATACGAATATTTCCGTCGCGGCGGTTGCGGGTCTGAAAGGCGCGATCGACGGTATTCGGGCAGTGGAAAACCACACCATCGCCGGCAGGATAGTCGTGTATCCCGATTGTGCAGATCTCGAGCTGACGGGTCTGGGGGCGCTGGCCGATACCGCGCCGGCTGCGGCCGCGGCCCTCAGCAACGGCCTCTGGACCAAAGCCGCCGAAGCGGCATTGCTGAAAATATGATTGTCTGACAGGAATTTGGTATACGGACAGATGCAAATGCCCGAGCCGTTCATCACCACCGACAGGGGTCTGCAGGTCTTTGCGCCGGCCAAGATCAATCTCTATCTGCTCATCGCGGGCAAGCGGCCCGATGGGTTTCACGAGATTGATACGCTGATGACCAAGATTGACTGGTACGACGAGTTGCTGTTTGAACCGGCAGAGGGCCAGGGCATTGAGCTGATCTGCACCGGGCCGCACTGGGCGCCGTCGGGACCGGACAATCTGGTCTATCGGGCCTGCGCGGCCCTGCTGGCCCATGCCGGGAGCTCAATCGGGTTGCGGGTGACCCTGACCAAAAACATCCCCGCCGGCACCGGCCTGGGCAGCGCCAGCAGCGATGCGGCCGCGGCCCTGATGGGACTGAACCGCTTTGCCGGATTGAACCAGCCGCCGGAGGTCCTGCACACCATCGCGGCCCAACTGGGAAGCGACATCGCCTTTTTTCTCTACGGACAGGCGGCAATCTGCACAGGGCGGGGGGAAAAAATATCGCCTGTCGAGCAACATTTCACGTTCGATGCCCTTGTTTTGATGCCGAATATAAGTGTTTCTACAATAAGTGTTTATAAAAATTACACCCACAACCCGGACGCGTATCGGCGGTGGGCCGGGCAGATAAAACCACTCTTAAGGAAAAAGAGTATTGATTCTATAGCCAAAATATGCGCAAATATGTTGGAACAAAGCTGTTTTTCGTTACATGGAGAACTGGCAGAACTGAAAAATCAGTGCCAAGCCTTCTGCGGTCGAAAGGTCTGCCTGAGCGGTAGCGGCTCAGCCCTGTACATCCTGAACCCCGACCGACAGCAGATGCCTCGACTGCAACGCTGGCTCAAAGAGAAATACAACTGCGACAGCAGATTCGTCAGCTGCAATAGATGGTAACTCTTACGCGAGGCAGACTATGGAGATCACCGAAGTCAGAGTCAAGCTTGTGTCAAACCAGGATGACCGTCTCAAGGCCTTTTGCTCAATAACCATCGACAATGAGTTCGTCATTCGGGATATCAAAATCATCGAGGGCTCCGGCGGCCTGTTCGTTGCCATGCCCTCCCGCAAAATGAGCGACCATTGCAATCGCTGCGGCGGGAAAAACCATCTGCGTGCGAAATTCTGCAGTACCTGCGGCGCGGCGCTGGATGAAAATCGAACCCCTCCCGATGACCATGGACGCGTCAAGCTGCACGCCGACATCGCGCATCCGATCAACACCAAATGCCGGCGGAAGATCCAGCAGACGGTTCTGGCCGCCTTTCACGAAGAGCTTGAGCGGTCCAAGCAACCGGGCTACAAGCCGGTGGAACTAGACGAAGACAGCTACCATCCCCACGGTACGCACGCCTGAACCATGGCCTGTGCGTGAGCCGTCGGCTCGATACCGAGTCGGACGACGCTTATCCTTCGGTCGTCAGTTCTTCAAAAACGCGATCCAGCGCCATGTCCAGGCGGGCGTCGAGCGCTTCGTCGGAGAGGGAAATCTGCTTTTTGGCCTGTTCGATTTTTTCATACCGAACATCCGGCAAAGCAGCGATCAGCTTCAGTAACCGACCAATCGGATTGGTCTCGAGATGGTGTACCAGCCTTTCGACAGGAAAATCCGTTGCTGTCCACGTCTGTTCAGGCGGGGCCTTTCCGACGCGCACCCGGCAGTGTCGATCCGCCAGCCGCTGTTTTTCTAAATGTAAGCGTTTTGTTTTCAGTGTTCTCATATCTATGATCCAACCTCAAGATGGGCCGCCCAGCCAGCCATCCTTGCCGTCTGAACGGTCGGCCGAAAACAGTCGTTCCGGCCTCTTAACAATGTATCCTCGAATCCTGAATGAGGCTATTGAACTTTCCGACACATACAACATCTTGTATCTTGATTATCGGTCTTCTGTGCACCTGAGCAACTTTTACAATACTGGTATCGTCTGTTGGGGCGCGAAAACTTCAATTTTTTTCAAAAAACCTTTACTTCTTTATAAGCAGTAACTTAGGCCATAAAATCAGGAAAATCCTTATTTTTGATCAGTTTATCGCCTATTGTTGTCTCTCGGGTTCAGGGGTCTTTGGGGTCTTTTTCTGGTAAACTGGTAAAGCCAGGCAATACACAATATCTTGTAATCTTCCTTAAATTAACATCCTTTTCCTGTATGCTGTTAAAGGCTGTTTTTATCGGTCCTGTAGAACGAAATGCAAGATGGCATTTTGCGCACGAAGATGGCACAAGGGCAACGCGCAGAACAAGACCGCATCAAGCCAGGGGCTTGTTTGCGGAAAACGCGAATTAAAAAATTTTTATTTTTTTGAAATTTATTGCGAATTTAATCGGGCAATAAATCTCTTTTAAACGATCATCTTATATTTGGTGCCAGCCGTAAATCTCTGGTGATCAGCCGCTGGATTTGTCGCTCAACGTCATAGGTAATCTGAATAATCTCCGGATACACCCCGGCCGGCTCACCGGGTTCGGGCCGAGCTGAATACAAAGACACGTCGCGTCCACTTATGTTGTATATGCCGTCACCGATCCGGAACGTCGGCGCCCCTGCGGCATCCAGCCACAACCGGTCCAGGTCGAACGCCCCGCTGACCGATGCATCTTCATTGGACGCCCGAACCGCATGCAAATGATCCGCAAGATCGCTTGCCTGGTCGGTCGCCCACGCCGGCAGATCGGACGCATAAAACGAGCTGCTCTCGGCTCTGACCTGCCGCGTATACCGGTCGGACCAGTCAAAGACGGCGCGGTGTTGCAACGGGCTGCCCGACGCGGCGGTCGGCGAAGAGGTAAACCAGATACGCTGGTCCATCTGAATCGACGCGGTCACCCGCACCCGGGTAAACCACTCCCCTTCCTTGAACAGTAAATTCTGCTCTTTGTCGCGACACAGGCTTGTCCAATAGTTCAGCTCGGCATCGCCCAGGACAACAATTTCATCCGGTACCTTCGGCATAATGTCGGCCAGGTTCGGCTCGAGGATTCGAATCCCCGCCTCGCCGGTCAGATTCTCCAGGGCACAGGGTATCTCCTGCCAGCTCGTCCCGCCGTCAAAGGAAAACTCCACCCGAATCCCCACCGTGCTCAGGCCGTCTTTATCCAGCGTCAGGCACGCCATCAGCTGCCGGTTAAACAGCCCGTACAGCCGCTTGCCGTTGGCGGTCACAAACTGCTCGGGCAGCACATCGGTAAAATCAAACGGCCCGCCGCGATCATACGGCAGGCGGGAATACTGCCCGGACTCGTTCAGGGCCCACTTGCGTCCCACATCCCGGCGAAACGCCGCCCCGCGCGTATGATAATACGTAAAATAGTCCACACTGTCCGGGTCTTCCAGCTCGGCGATCTGGGCCTCGGTCAAAAACAGGTTTTCAAAATCATTGTCGGTATCCGGCTCCAGCTCGGCATCCTCCCAGGCCGGCACCAGCTCGGCGGTAAACTCAAACATCTCCGGGCTGCCCATCCCCAGCGGGTTGTTGATCACCGCCGCAACATCGGCGATGATCTCGCCGGTGGCGACCATCTTTTTGCCGGCCTGCACCTCTTCGGCCAGGTCGCCGCCCACCGCCGGCGCACACAGCTCGTGCAGGATGGTCGGATTCTCGGCCGACCGGCTCGATCCGGACGCCCGCCCGGGCTTGTAAAACTCAAGGCTGGGCCCGTCGGTGCTGTTGGCCTGACGAAAATTCCAGCCAATCGCCCGGCATATCTCGGCCAAGGCGTCGATGACTCCCAGCCCGTCGACCAGCACGTCGCCGATCACCGCGTTAAAATCGCCGTGGTCAAGGCCCACCAGCCCGGCCGGATCGACAATCGGCCACAACCCCCAGTACCGGTTGTACTGCGGCGAGAGCACGTACTCAATCATCTCGCGCACCGTCCAGAACTCCGAATCGCCCGCCGTCGTCGGCGCGGTATAATCCGGCGGCGCAAAGATCGGCATCTGCTGATCGGCGCCGGGGAAGTCCCCCCAGCCGCTCAATGTCAAATCCACCGGGTCGCGGTTGGGCCGCCCGTCGGGATTGAACACACACCGCCGCCCGCTCAAAAACGTCGCGCTGTTGTCGATCGGCGCCTGGCCCGGCTCGCCGAAATCGGTAAAGTCGTCCACCCCCCGGGCAATCTGCCCGTAGACGGGGCTGGTGGTGT
>PXAQ01000017.1 GCA_003567095.1 Phycisphaerae bacterium | reverse complement strand
GGCGCGGGTGGTGGCCCGGTCGAACATGGGATAGACCACTTCGTGGGTGTTCAAGCCGGTGCCGAAGGCGGCCGCCAAAGTCTTCCAGTGTGGCCAGCCGGTCGTAGACGGCATCAAAGCCCAGATAGAGGACACAGACAAAGGCGCCCAGGGCCATGGCGGCCATCAGCCAGCCGCGACCGCGAAGGCTGCCGCGGGTGGTCAGTACCAGGGCGGTCAGCGTGATGGCGATCAAAAACGCGATCATGCCGCCGCGGCTCATGGACAAAAAGACAGCGGCGGCGGCAACCACCAGCCCGGCACCGAGCAGCGAGAGCTTTTTGCCCGGTGTGCCGCTGAAAATTTCCAGCGACTCGGCGACGGTGACGGGCCGGCCGCGAAAGGCCTCGTGCAGCAGGACCAACGCCAGGGCCAGGGCGGCGCCGATGGACAGGTTCATGAACTGGGCAAAGTTGTTATAGTTCAAAAACGGGCCTCCGGTAGCGATGCCGCGGCCGGTGGGGATGGTCCAGTAGAGTTTGTCGGTTTGCGTGGTCATCTGCAAGATGGCCAGGACGGCAACGGCGGCGCCGACCAAGGCAATGCAGGCCAGCAGGCGTTTGATGCGGGCCGGCGTGGTGTAGTATTGCAGGATGACAAAGAAAAAGCCCGCCGCGGCCAGTATCCGGCGAAAACCGCGCCAGGTGGCGTGGGGGTAGAAGGATAGGGTGTAGTTTTGAGTTTTTAGTTTTGAGTTTTGAGTTGAGGAAGAGTTGGGATTGACGATGGACGATTGACGAGGGACGAGGGAGTCGGCGCTGTCGGCGTCTGGCTGCTGATCGCCGAACTGCGGCTGGTGGTCCCGGTGGGGCGGGAGGTTGGCCAGCAGTTCGGATTTGACCTGGTAGGTATTGGGCGAGACGCTGCGCACCGCGGCGGCCGGCAGGGGCAGCAATTGCACCAGCGGTACCAGTAAAAAGGCGGCGATGGGGACAAACAGCCAGGTCAACCGCAGTGGGCGGCCGCCGATCCAGGCGCCGGCGGCATAGAGGATCAGCAGCGCGGCAACGGCCAGAAAGACGATTTCTTCAGACCAGGCGTGGACGACGCCGAAGGCCAGCGGCATAAACAGCAGCAGGGCATAGACACCCGCCTCCAGAGCGATGTCCAGCTTTGCGGCCAGCTCGGATTGTTTGAGTGGATTTGACATTATTGGGTTTTAATCGTCGGCTTTGGGTTAGGGTTATCGTTTATCGCCGGAACCGTACGGCGGTGTTAAGCGAACTATCGTTTGGCAGCGGCTTGAGGGCGCGTCCGTCCAGAATGCGCTGGGGATTGTCCCGACAGAGCCGGTCGGCGGCGTGCGGGCAGAGGCGCCGGGCGATCTGCTGATAGGCCTGAGCCATGCGCGGGGCGCGGCCGGCGGTGTTGTGCGCATCGGAGGCGACGACGGCGGCGCCGCCGGTGCTGAGCAGCCGCCAGGCCAGACCCTGAACGCTGCGGCCAAAGATGCCGACCAGGCTGGATGCGGTGACCTGCAAGACGGCACCGGCGGCCAGCAGCGCAGCGGCCTCCTGGGGCCGACGCAGCAGATACGGATAGCGTTCAACGTGGGCGATCACCGGGGTGATGCCCTGTTCGATCAGGCCGGCGATGAACGGCCGCAGATCGACGGCGACCTCGGGCAGCAGCTCGAGCAGCAGGTAGACGCCGCTGTCGGTCAGGGTCAGCAGGCGGCCTTGACGCAGCAGGCTGCCGATGCGCTCATCCAGCCGGACCTCGGCGCCCGGGTAGACCGTCAGGGCGATGTTGTGCTCGCTGAGCCGGTCGTTGAGCTGTTGGGTCATCGCGAGGATATCGGCGCAGCGGGTCTGGTTGTCGTACCGACCCAGCTGGTGCGGGGTGGCGATGGCCGCGGTGATGCCGTCATCGGCCAGGCATCGGCACAGGTCGATGGCCGTCTGCCAGTCCGGCGGCCCGTCGTCCAGGCCGGGCAGCAGGTGGGCATGAATATCGATGTATTGGGTGTTAATCATCATTGGTTGCATTTAGCGACACCTAAAAGCTCAGACAGGGCCTGGCCAAACGCCTCGGGGCCAATGTCATCGGGCAATACCATGCTGACGCCCAAGGTCCGTGCAGAAATTTCTTGACGGGGGCTGCAAGCATCCACCAGAGCAATGACTGGCATTGATGGCTTGGCTTCGATAATGCGTTTGATAAGCAAGCCTTCTAACATGTCATGCAGTTGCCAACGGCACAGGACAGCGTCAATAGTCTCTGTTTTGAGATACTTCAAGGCTTGGTCAGCACCCTCGGCCATGATCAGACGAACGGGCAATTGTTCAACAGTGCAGGGTATATCCTTTATCCCAATGGCCAGGACTGTTTTTTGATGGCTCTTTATGTTGGATTTTAGTGACATAGACGATTCAAACGATCGCTGGCTGCTGCCGCGGGCGTTTAAGAAGGTAGTTTTGAGCGTTTTCCGGTCTGGCCGTAGTGGCCGGCGCGATAGGCGCCGTAGCCGGCATAGTAGCCGTAGCGGCTGTCTTTTTTGGCCACATCGTTGACCACGGTGCCCAGGAGGGCCGCGCCGACCGACAGCAGGCCGTCACGGGCCTGCTGGCTGGCTTTGCGGGTCGACTGCATTGCGCGCAGGACCAGCAGCGTGACATCGCACTGTGCGGCGATGATGCGGGCGTCGGTGACGGGCATGACCGGTGGTGAGTCAATGACAATGCGGTCAAAGTCGGCTTTGTACTGCTCAAGGCGTTGGGCAAAGGCCTCACTGTTCAGAATCTCCGAGGGGTTGGGCACTTCCGGGCCGGCGGTGATGACGGTCAGGTTGGGAATCTGGCTGTTTTGCCGGGCAGCGCCGGCGTCAACCTGACCGGCCAGTAAGGCGGTCAGCCCCTTTTCAATGTCCAGGGTGAAGATGTTGTGCAGCATGGGCTTGCGGAAGTCGGCATCGATCAACAGCGTCTTCTGGCCGGCCTGGGCCATGGTGATGGCCAGGTTACTGGCCAGCGTGGTTTTGCCGTCGCCCGGGCCGGGCGAGGTGATCAGGATACTCTTGGCCCGGCCGTCGGGCATGCCGAAAAAGACCGCCGTACGGATGGTTCGATAGGCCTCCGAGACCAGCGCGGTGCCTTCGTTCTGGACGACCAGCCCGCGGTCGGCGATGCTTTTGCGTTTGGACATACTCGGGACGGTGCCCAGGACGGGGATGCCCAGGACGGCGGCGATTTCGTCCGAGGAGCGCAGGCGATGGTCCATCCAGTCGCGGGCCAGGGCGCCGCCGCTGCCGAGCATCAGGCCGAGCATCAGGGCCATGGCCATAATCCGCGCTCTTTGCGGTTTGGAGGGGATATCGGCCGGGCGGGCGACTTCCAGGATATTGATATTGAGCACGCCCACGTCGTCGGCCACGCTGATTTCCTTGATGCGGTCGTCCAGGATGTCGCTGAGCCGTTCAAGGCGGCCGATATCCGAGTTCAAGATGGCGTACTGGGTGGAAATCTCGCTGAGGGTCAGCGCCTCGTCCCGCTGTTTTTCAAAATAGTCGCGGATTTGGGTTTCGTTTTCCTGGGCGGCCAGATAGTCCTGCCGGGCGATGGCCAGGATCGCCTCGGCGAACTGGGTGTCCATCGTGTCAAGTTCCGATCGTAAGATCTCGGTGCGGCGTTTCAGTCCTGCGATCGACGGATGGTCGTCGGTCAGCTGCTGGGTGTTTTGCAGGTTTTCAATCTGGATGGACAGCTCCAGGATCTGTGCGGTGACCCGTGCCGCCTCGCTGTCGGTCCTGGACATCCCGGCGGTTCGGGTGCGCTGTGCGGTCAGATAGGAGCGCAACCGGGCCGGGTCGGCCATGTTCTGCTTAATAGATTCATAGGCGGAGCGGGCCTCGACGGTGCTCAGCTCGGCGGCGGTCAGCGCCTCGGACAGACGGGCCAGGCGTTCGAGGATGATATTGCCCTGCCGCGTTTCAAAGGTCAACGAGGGATGTTCACGCTGGTAGTCCAGCAGTGTCTGACGTGTGGTTTGCAGGTCGGATTCGGTGCGTTCTTTCTGGGTCTGCAGGACCTTGAGGATTTCCAGGGAGGTGCCGCGCTGACGTTC
The DNA here is from genome assembly GCA_003567095.1 of Phycisphaerae bacterium. Next base: position 4,529 of record PXAQ01000017.1, on the reverse strand, counting down.
GCCGTGGTAGGACATATACGAATCAATGATGGCATTGACAATCTGGGCGGCCTCGGACGGGTAAGGCGATTCGAGCGAGACGGAGATAATATCGTCCTGGCGGCCGACCGAGACGTCAAGGTTGCGCCGAATGAAGGCCACGGGATTGTCGACGTTGGCAAAGGTCGCCATACGGCGGATCTCCGGCTGCTCGGCAACCCGGGCGATGATGGGCGTTGAGCTGAGCAGCTCGGCCTGGGTGTAAAGGTAATTGGTCGATTGGGTCATGAAGCCCTGCATATTTTCAATGATGCGCGGGCCGGACTGCTCGACGTAGATGCGGGAGGTGCTTTCAAACAGCGGCGTGGCGTGCAGGAGATACACAAAACCGATGACCAGCATCAGCACCACGCCGGCGGCGACCAGCCAGCGGCCGCGCCAGAGGATCTCAAACAGGCTCTCAGAGATGGCCCCCGTCGGCTCGGTGCGGGATGTGTCTGCCGGGCTGTCATTTTGCATGGCAGGTGTATTGGGCATTGTCATTGCTCGGGTCCTGTAGAAAATAGGTTAGGGTGTATTATGAAATAGACTTTTCGTGTCCGAAAAACAATAACCACTTCAAACTGACCGATGGTCAGCTTGAGAAGTCAAAAATTAAAGTGCAAAAGTCAAAATTGTGGAATCCGCCTTTGGCGGATAGCATTTTTAAGAATGATTTGAATGTCTTACAACATGCTTAATCATCATTGGTTAAGGTGAATTGTTGCAGTTTATCGGTCAGTTTGAGTAACCACGTCATCAGCAGTGGTTGCGGCCTGCTGCGGGCGGACTCCGTCCCCGTCGGCTGCCTGGAATGTGAACACAATCCAGCGGCAGTCTCTTGGTCGTCATCCCTGACGGCGATACTGTTTATAGATACACATGGGGCAGCTGATCTTCAGCTGCCACATATAAAAAACGGGTTATCTTACAGTTCATCCATTCGGTAATAGCTCATAAACCCGAAGTTGAACCGGAGAATCTGCGATAAGATCAGGTTTCTGCGCGTTCGCGGGGTCTGCTCGATGGCGACGACATCGCCGGGTTTGATGAGCATGGCCGCCGCTGAGGTGGGCAGGCTGCCGCGAATCTCGAAGGCCGCATCGATAATCTCGCCTTCATCGGTGCGGCGATAGACACGCAGGTAGCGCGGGTTGGCTACTTCGTTGACCCCGCCGGCAAAGCCGAGCGCATCGACCAGGCTGAACCGGGCGCCGGGCGGATAGTCAAAGGCCCCGGGCCGCTGGACCAGTCCGATGACCGTAAAGACCTGCGGGTCGAGCGGTTCAATCGTGACCGAGGCGCCTTCGTGCAGCTGGACATCTGAAAACGGGATATTCATGTCTTTAACCGGCAGGACCAGTGATCCGGCCGTCTTGGCGCGGCCAAACGCGTGCGGCAGTTCAGGCGCGTCCGGGTCGGCCGGCGGGTCGCTTGAGGGCTCCTGGCAGCCTTGGCCGCTGCCGGGCTGGATCATCTCGGCCAGCTCGCACAGCCGGCCGGCGATAGGGCGGGTCGAGACCTGGGGGTGGGCCTTGCCGATCCGGTCGATCACCGCGGCGCGCTGCTGGGCGTCGGTGACGTCCAGCTCCTGGGCATAAAGCAGTGTGTCATTGTCTTTGACGTGGATAATCCCGCGACCGTCGTCGTCCATCTGCTGGAATGACAGTCCGATGCGGGAGGCCTCCAGCGGCGGGGTCTGCTCGGGCACGTCCTCGGGCGCGTCCTCGGCAGCGTTGTGCGTGGGATTTGGCGGCTTGTGCCAGGCCGGCGCCTCGCCGCGGGCGTTGATATGGACAACTGCCGCACCGTCATCGACGATGCCGCCGGCGGCCATGATGGCCGCGACAAGCGTCATCCGATGCAGCGGCAGGTCGTAGATGCCGGGGTTGCGCACGGCGCCTGTGATCGTGACCTGGGCGGTCTGAGGCTCGGCGACCTGAACTACGATGGTGGGTTTTTGGGCGGTGTAGCGGGGATAATAGGCCGCGACAATGTCGGCCTCCAGCTGGGGCAGCAGCAGGCCTTCGGCCGGCAGGCTGCCGATGATGGGCAGCGTGATCTGGCCGTCATCATCGACCCGGCTTAGATGTTGATGCGGCCGATGTGCCGCTGCGGGCTGCTCGGCCTCAACCAGCCGGCCGGGCATACGGATTTCCAGCAAATCCCCTTGGCTTACGCGGTACCGCCGCGGGGCGGCCTGGGCGGCCATGAGCGTATCGACATCCAGCTCGGGCATGATCGGCCCGGCACTTTCAAACGCTGCCAGCTCTTGGGCACTGGGCAATCGAACCTGATCGCCACAACCCATGATAAATGGCAACAGGGCCGCTAAAACGCAACACGCTTTCGCTGTCGGCATTCTGCGGCCGCAAGACGGACCTGAAGCTGCGAAGTTCACTAAAATTCCTCCCGAGAATACCAAGCCAGTATCCACAACCGAGCTTGGTACGGTTAACGGATATACATTAAAGCATCTCTATTGACTTACGTTTGCACGGTGCATGCGGAGGCATGCTGTATGCACTCTGCATCCTCGCAGACCTCGACCGGCCTACCAGGTTGGCACGCAGGGACTGCGAAACGTCGGCTTATAGGGAATCCAGACCTTCGGAGGCCTGCGAAATCCTGATGTGCTTTCTAAGGTCCCCATAGTCCCTAAGTCGGGTTCAGTGGCGGTCGCCATAAACAGCGTCTCTGTCGCTGCAGGAGCGTCCGCTGCTTGCGAGCGTGTCATGGCATACGAGGTTACCTCAAAGCTAAACGGGTCCAGGTAATCCATCTCCGAAAGACCGAGCTGGTCGGACTCTTGACGTGAAGCTAAGGCAACACCGATAAAATTCTGACCGATGATAGCCAGTGCCAGCAGCATCGTCACCCCGATGACCAGGGACTTGTTTCGTTTTGTATGTTCTAAGCTCATCTTATTACTCTCCAGCTGTATGTGTCGTCTCATTATCATTTAATGCTTTGTTTGGCTTGTGACACTACCGCTCAAGCATCCATCCTTCGGCCAGCTTTGCAAAGTCTGCCAGGTTGACTTGTCTGTCACGGGTTAAATCGGCGATGCTGCAGGTGCTACATCCATCCCCCGAAAGCCAGTTAATGGCCAGTGCCTTAAGGTCCAGCGGATTGACCTTGTCATCCCGGTTGATGTCACCGGGCAGCGCCGCAGCGCTCAGGGCTTGCAGCAGCTCGCCGGCATAGGCATAATAGGTCGCATCATATGAGCTGCCGGGGCCTAAGGCAGCGTCATACCAGACATCGCCGTTGACATCGATGGCATTGAGCGTGCGGCGCCAAACGATATCAATCTCTGCCCGATAGTCAAGCTCGGGATTTGTTTGCATCGCGGCAGCCAGGCCCATCATGCCGTAAACGTTCGGCGCTGTATAGCCGGCGTCCCCCTCGTCCTGAGGAAGATACAACCAATAAAAATGCCCGTCAAACTTACCCAAAATGCAGGGTCCATGGAATATATATGATTTGAGCAACGGCGGCAGATCTGAAAGGTCGGAGGCCGTCGCGCCACCAAAGCCGGTCCATTGCGAATCACCGGCAAAAGCTGGGGTATCATCCATCGGCCCTGTCAGCGACAGTGCCCACGTCGCCGCGCCCAGCGCCATGATCGGGCTTTCCGATGCATTCTCGACTGTCGCCAGAAGGTCGATCAGCCCAGCGCGCCAGATACCTTTGTCCGGGTCGTCAACGTAATGGGCCGCCACCGTATAATACGCCACTTGAAAGGTGGCATAGGCCGGGTCGAGCTCATCTGCAATCTTCGCGATGTACCACTCTGTCCCTGCCAGGTCCCCAAACTCCGGATCCTCCGGATCATCCGGCTGGCCGCGGACGCAGTCAAAGAACTGCGTCAGCGCATCGCGCCAGGTATTGTCCTGGGGGTTACAGGCCATCTCGCTCAGGGACGCCAATGCGTAGGCCTCATCATGAAAGAAATTGCAGGTATCGGCGTTGTCTAATATCCACTGGCCGCCTAATTCTGCCGCGTCTCGATAGGCTGTCTTGCAGGTCATCCAATAGGCCTCGGTCAGCCCTGCGACCATGGTTCCCGTAAACCAACCCCTTGGATAAGGGCTTTGAGCCGGCCAGGCGCCAGCATTAGACCCCTCTTTTATCTGGTTTTCCACCAGTTGATCGGCGATGCGATTGACCGCCGCATTGGTGGTTTCCGGTGTGGAAGCTGCTGCGGGCATCGCAACAGCAAGCCCAACGGCAATGACCAGCACCACAATCTTCAGGTCTTTTCGTTTTCTGTTCATAATCTCTCTCCCATTGAAAGTTTGCATTTGATCCTTAACCAAATGCCTTCATTAAATAACATCATAACATCACCTGGTATCGCTGCATTCATTAGGCTAGACAAATAAGAACTCAAACTGACCGATCCAGCACCTAAAATGTGCTTAAAAGTCCAAAACTGAGGTTTTTCATTATGCCTTGCTCAAAAACCGAAGCGTTTTCTTGAAAACGTAAAGCATTATTTAGGATAG
>PXAQ01000029.1 GCA_003567095.1 Phycisphaerae bacterium | reverse complement strand
GGGGCGGTGATGATTCTGGACGAGGTACAGACCGGCCTGGGCCGCACGGGGCGATGGTTCGGCTATCAGCATTACGATGTGACGCCGGATATTATCACGATGGCCAAGGCCCTCGGCGGCGGTGCCGCGATCGGAGCGATGATGGCACGGCCTGAGATCGCCGCGTCGCTGGTTCCCGGCACGCACGCTTCGACCTTCGGCGGCAATCCCCTGGCCTGTGCGGCGGCGATTGCCGTGATCGAGGCCATCGAAGAGGCCCATCTGCTCGACAATACCATTAAGATGGGCGACTATGCCCGTCAAAAACTCGAAACGCTCAAAGAAAAATATCCCATCATCGACCACATTCGCGGCCAGGGCCTGATGATCGGCATTCAGTTGACCACGCCGGGCGCTGAGATCGTCAGCCGGTGCCTTGACAAAGGCCTGCGCATCAACTGCACGCAGGAGACGGTGCTGCGGTTTATGCCGTCGATGATTGTCACACCCGAAGAAATCGACCAGGCCGTTGCGATTCTGGATGAGGTGCTGGGTCAGGGAGAGCCGTTATGAAAAGTTTCCTGACGATTCACGATTGCACGACCGATCAGTTGCAGGAGCTGCTGACGCTCAGCGGCGATCTGAAAAAACTGTATAAAAACGGCGGGCGCGATCTGTGTCTATCCGGCAAGGTGCTGGCGATGCTGTTTGAAAAGACCAGCCTGCGCACACGTGTCAGCTTTCAGGTGGCGATGTATGATCTGGGCGGGATGGCGATGTATATGAAGCCCGAAGACATCGGCGTCATCGGTCAGCGCGAGCCGGCCAGGGACATGGCCCGCGTGTTCGCGCGCTATGTCGATGGGATTATGGCGCGGACCTTTGCCCACGAGACACTGATCGAGCTGGACCGCTGGGCGGATGTGCCGGTGATCAACGCGCTGAGCGACTGGTCGCATCCCTGCCAGGCGATGGCCGATATGATGACCATACAGGAACATTTCGGACGCCTGGAAGGCTTGAAGCTGGCGTATGTCGGCGACGGCAACAATGTGGCCCGCTCGCTGGCCTTTGCCTGCGCAAAGTTCGATATGAAATATGTCGTTGCCGCGCCGCCCGGCTATGAGCTGGACGCCGAGACCCTCGAGGCAGCCAACCGTATCTGTCCGAACTGTGCCGAGCAGACGCGCGAACCGGCCGCGGCGGTCGCCGGCGCCGATGTGATTTACACCGACACCTGGGTCAGTATGGGACAGGAGGACGAAAAAGCAAAGCGGGTGGCGGATTTTGCCGGTTTTGCCGTCGATGAGCACCTCATCCAGCACGCCCCGCGGGCCAAAGTGATGCACTGCCTGCCGGCGTATCGCGGCTATGAGATTTCCGACAGCATTGCCGAATCGCCCAACTCGATCATCTTTGACCAGGCCGAAAACCGCCTGCACTTCCAGCGCGGCCTGCTGAAAAAACTAATCAGCACCGTTCAAGCAGGAAAATGATCGGGCCTGGCCCTGCGGCAGGCAAAACATAACCGTGGATTGCTGTTGAACTTCGTGTTGTTGAGGATACGATTATGAAAATTGTCATCGCAGGCGCCAAGGGCGCAGGCAAGAGCACGGTGGCCGAGCATGTCCAGCGGCTGACGGGGCTGAAACGAGTCGAGACGGATCAGTTGATTGAGGATCGTTTTTTCAAGCAGCACGGTCAGCGCAAGACCTGTCGGGAAATTTTTACCGACTGCGGCGGCGATGTGTTTCGTGAACTTGAACGCGACGCGGCCGCCGAGCTCGAGCAGGCCGACTGGCAATTGGTGGTCTGCGGCGGCTCGACCCTGCTGGCGCCCGACAGCCGACGCGCACTGCGGCACAACGCGATCCTGGTCTATCTGCGGGCCGATGCCGATACGATCTGGTCGCGGCTGGTCGGGATTGGGCTGCCGCCCTGGCTGGCCGGCCCGGACGGACGCGAGCAACTCGAACACGATGTAACCTATCGCGATGAAGCGCTGATTCCCCTGTCGGATATTGTCGTGGATGCGGCCGGCAGGAAGCCTGAGCAGATTGCCGAGCAGATTGTTGAGCTGCTCGGCCGGGAGCTGGCGGTGCGGATGACGGCGGCCAATACCTTCGGCGATGTGGTGCGGGTGACCACCTTCGGCGAAAGCCACGGCCCGGCCATCGGGGCGGTGCTGGACGGCGTCCGGCCCGGCGTGGACATTACCGAGGCCGACATTCAGCGGGAACTGAACCGCCGCCGACCGGGACAAAGCGAGGTCACCACGCCGCGCGATGAGAAAGACCAGGTCGAGATCCTCTCTGGCGTCTTTCAGGGCAAAACCACCGGCGCGCCGATTGCGATGGTCATCTTCAACCGCGACCACGATTCATCCAAATACGAAGGCATCAAGGACCTGTTTCGCCCCGGGCACGCGGACTTTACGTTTTACAAAAAGTACGGCATCCGGGACTATCGCGGCGGCGGACGCTCCTCGGGCCGCGAAACCGCCGGGCGGGTGATGGGCGGAGCGATTGCCCGAAAGCTGCTCGAGGCGCAGGGCATCCGCGTCATTTCCCACGCGACCGAGATTGCCGGCATCGCCGCGCAGCAATGCGATTATGCGGTGATCGAGAAAAACGCCGTGCGCTGCGCCGATGCCCAGGCAGCCAAGGCTATGGAAAAAGCCGTCGTCGCGGCCAAGGACGACAACGACTCGGTCGGCGGTATCGTGAAGCTGGAAATCACCGGCCTTCCGGCCGGGCTGGGCGATCCGGTCTTCGGCAAGCTGGACGCGCGTCTGTGCGCGGCGATCATGACACTCGGCGCGGTCAAGGGCATCGAAGTCGGCAAAGGCTTTGCGCTGACCCGGATGCGCGGCAGCCAGTCCAACGACGCGATGGCCGACGGCAGCTTTGTCAGCAACAACGCCGGCGGCATCATCGGCGGCATCGCCACCGGCCAGCCGGTCGAGCTGCGCATCGCCGTCAAGCCGACCTCCTCCATTGCCAAACCGCAAACGACCATCGGCACCGACGGCCAAACCCGTCCGATCGAAACCCACGGCCGACACGACCCCTGCATCGTGCCGCGCATTATCCCCGTCATCGAGACCATGGCGGCGCTGGTGGTGCTGGACTGTCTTGAAATCCAGTCAAAGATTCGCCCAGGAGGGAATTAAAAAAAAGGTGTCCGAAACAAAAAAAGTAACGGACACCTTTAATTTGACCAATTACATCAGACGCATTACCTTCTTCGGCGCACGGACAGCATGACCACAGAACCCAATCCCAACAGGGCCATTGACGCCGGCTCGGGAATGACGGTCAGCTTCACCGAATCGACCTTGAAGTCGCTAGGATCTTGCTGGACATACCCGAAGATCTGGTAGTCCCGGGAGAAGTCAAACTCTTGGCCTTCCGCGAACGTGCCGGTTGTCGCTTCCGCCCCATCGATACTGTAGGACCAGGTGGTCCCGGTGCCATCCACTTCTAGCACCAAGGTTTGCCAACTATCCTCCTGGATGGTCTGGTCGTTGCTGAGCGCAACCAGCCCCTGTTCGCCCGTTTTGTCATCAAGCGCACGGATGAGCCCCTGGGTGCCATCGTTCGTCATGTTCATTCCGATGCCGTACGTGTTCCGGTCGGTGTGTAGATATTGCGCCAAGTAGTTGTTATCACGACCGTGATCCGTGGCTGCGATCCCGAAATTCACGCGGTTGGTGGTGGCGCCAGATGTGCTGTCGATGTAAAACATCAGTTCAAGGCTGAACCCGCCGGACAGATCGAAACTGTTCTCCGTGAAGACGTTGCCTCGGTCATTAGTCCCCGACCTGACGTTGCCGAGGAGCTGGTTGGTATCGGTGTCCAACTCCCAGACGGGGCCTTGTCCCAAAGCCCGGTCCATCCCACCCCCGATGCCGGGATTGTCTCCGCGGTCGGTACCGTCAAAGACGTTCTCGTAGACGACGACGGGGCCTGCCTGAGCCACGGCCGCGATCAGAAGAAAGACCGTCGCCAGTACCGCGGCTGCCACGAAACTGTTTCCTTTGCGCTTCATGCTGCACTCTGTTTTTTTGTTTACAATCATCACAAGTCTCCTCAAATAGAAGGTTTCGGATGTGCATGATACCGAATAACGCATTCAATTTCATCACACACCTGTTACACATACGATCATCCTGATCCTGACAACACAACTCCTCAAATCTTTTTCATAACACACCTCCGTAAATTTAATAATGTTCGGTTGTGTAAAATATCGAATAACGCATTCAATATCATAAACACAACGGTTCATTTTAAATTCGCCGGGACATTCTTATGTGGTAAGTACATCCTAATCATTAATGATTAGGATGTACTTACCACATAAGAATGTCCCGGCGAATTTAAAATGAACCGTTGTGTTTATGATATTGAATGCGTTATTCGATATTTTACACAACCGAACATTATTAAATTTACGGAGGTGTGTTATGAAAAAGATTTGAGGAGTTGTGTTGTCAGGATCAGGATGATCGTATGTGTAACAGGTGTGTGATGAAATTGAATGCGTTATTCGGTATCATGCACATCCGAAACCTTCTATTTGAGGAGACTTGTGATGATTGTAAACAAAAAAACAGAGTGCAGCATGAAGCGCAAAGGAAACAGTTTCGTGGCAGCCGCGGTACTGGCGACGGTCTTTCTTCTGATCGCGGCCGTGGCTCAGGCAGGCCCCGTCGTCGTCTACGAGAACGTCTTTGACGGTACCGACCGCGGAGACAATCCCGGCATCGGGGGTGGGATGGACCGGGCTTTGGGACAAGGCCCCGTCTGGGAGTTGGACACCGATACCAACCAGCTCCTCGGCAACGTCAGGTCGGGGACTAATGACCGAGGCAACGTCTTCACGGAGAACAGTTTCGATCTGTCCGGCGGGTTCAGCCTTGAACTGATGTTTTACATCGACAGCACATCTGGCGCCACCACCAACCGCGTGAATTTCGGGATCGCAGCCACGGATCACGGTCGTGATAACAACTACTTGGCGCAATATCTACACACCGACCGGAACACGTACGGCATCGGAATGAACATGACGAACGATGGCACCCAGGGGCTCATCCGTGCGCTTGATGACAAAACGGGCGAACAGGGGCTGGTTGCGCTCAGCAACGACCAGACCATCCAGGAGGATAGTTGGCAAACCTTGGTGCTAGAAGTGGATGGCACCGGGACCACCTGGTCCTACAGTATCGATGGGGCGGAAGCGACAACCGGCACGTTCGCGGAAGGCCAAGAGTTTGACTTCTCCCGGGACTACCAGATCTTCGGGTATGTCCAGCAAGATCCTAGCGACTTCAAGGTCGATTCGGTGAAGCTGACCGTCATTCCCGAGCCGGCGTCAATGGCCCTGTTGGGATTGGGTTCTGTGGTCATGCTGTCCGTGCGCCGAAGAAGGTAATGCGTCTGATGTAATTGGTCAAATTAAAGGTGTCCGTTACTTTTTTTGTTTCGGACACCTTTTTTTTAATTCCCTCCTGGGCGAATCTTTGACTGGATTTCAAGACAGTCCAGCACCACCAGCGCCGCCATGGTCTCGATGACGGGGATAATGCGCGGCACGATGCAGGGGTCGTGTCGGCCGTGGGTTTCGATCGGACGGGTTTGGCCGTCGGTGCCGATGGTCGTTTGCGGTTTGGCAATGGAGGAGGTCGGCTTGACGGCGATGCGCAGCTCGACCGGCTGGCCGGTGGCGATGCCGCCGATGATGCCGCCGGCGTTGTTGCTGACAAAGCTGCCGTCGGCCATCGCGTCGTTGGACTGGCTGCCGCGCATCCGGGTCAGCGCAAAGCCTTTGCCGACTTCGATGCCCTTGACCGCGCCGAGTGTCATGATCGCCGCGCACAGACGCGCGTCCAGCTTGCCGAAGACCGGATCGCCCAGCCCGGCCGGAAGGCCGGTGATTTCCAGCTTCACGATACCGCCGACCGAGTCGTTGTCGTCCTTGGCCGCGACGACGGCTTTTTCCATAGCCTTGGCTGCCTGGGCATCGGCGCAGCGCACGGCGTTTTTCTCGATCACCGCATAATCGCATTGCTGCGCGGCGATGCCGGCAATCTCGGTCGCGTGGGAAATGACGCGGATGCCCTGCGCCTCGAGCAGCTTTCGGGCAATCGCTCCGCCCATCACCCGCCCGGCGGTTTCGCGGCCCGAGGAGCGTCCGCCGCCGCGATAGTCCCGGATGCCGTACTTTTTGTAAAACGTAAAGTCCGCGTGCCCGGGGCGAAACAGGTCCTTGATGCCTTCGTATTTGGATGAATCGTGGTCGCGGTTGAAGATGACCATCGCAATCGGCGCGCCGGTGGTTTTGCCCTGAAAGACGCCAGAGAGGATCTCGACCTGGTCTTTCTCATCGCGCGGCGTGGTGACCTCGCTTTGTCCCGGTCGGCGGCGGTTCAGTTCCCGCTGAATGTCGGCCTCGGTAATGTCCACGCCGGGCCGGACGCCGTCCAGCACCGCCCCGATGGCCGGGCCGTGGCTTTCGCCGAAGGTGGTCACCCGCACCACATCGCCGAAGGTATTGGCCGCCGTCATCCGCACCGCCAGCTCCCGGCCGAGCAGCTCAACAATCTGCTCGGCAATCTGCTCAGGCTTCCTGCCGGCCGCATCCACGACAATATCCGACAGGGGAATCAGCGCTTCATCGCGATAGGTTACATCGTGTTCGAGTTGCTCGCGTCCGTCCGGGCCGGCCAGCCAGGGCGGCAGCCCAATCCCGACCAGCCGCGACCAGATCGTATCGGCATCGGCCCGCAGATAGACCAGGATCGCGTTGTGCCGCAGTGCGCGTCGGCTGTCGGGCGCCAGCAGGGTCGAGCCGCCGCAGACCACCAATTGCCAGTCGGCCTGCTCGAGCTCGGCGGCCGCGTCGCGTTCAAGTTCACGAAACACATCGCCGCCGCAGTCGGTAAAAATTTCCCGACAGGTCTTGCGCTGACCGTGCTGCTTGAAAAAACGATCCTCAATCAACTGATCCGTCTCGACTCGTTTCAGCCCCGTCAGCCGCTGGACATGCTCGGCCACCGTGCTCTTGCCTGCGCCCTTGGCGCCTGCGATGACAATTTTCATAATCGTATCCTCAACAACACGAAGTTCAACAGCAATCCACGGTTATGTTTTGCCTGCCGCAGGGCCAGGCCCGATCATTTTCCTGCTTGAACGGTGCTGATTAGTTTTTTCAGCAGGCCGCGCTGGAAGTGCAGGCGGTTTTCGGCCTGGTCAAAGATGATCGAGTTGGGCGATTCGGCAATGCTGTCGGAAATCTCATAGCCGCGATACGCCGGCAGGCAGTGCATCACTTTGGCCCGCGGGGCGTGCTGGATGAGGTGCTCATCGACGGCAAAACCGGCAAAATCCGCCACCCGCTTTGCTTTTTCGTCCTCCTGTCCCATACTGACCCAGGTGTCGGTGTAAATCACATCGGCGCCGGCGACCGCCGCGGCCGGTTCGCGCGTCTGCTCGGCACAGTTCGGACAGATACGGTTGGCTGCCTCGAGGGTCTCGGCGTCCAGCTCATAGCCGGGCGGCGCGGCAACGACATATTTCATATCGAACTTTGCGCAGGCAAAGGCCAGCGAGCGGGCCACATTGTTGCCGTCGCCGACATACGCCAGCTTCAAGCCTTCCAGGCGTCCGAAATGTTCCTGTATGGTCATCATATCGGCCATCGCCTGGCAGGGATGCGACCAGTCGCTCAGCGCGTTGATCACCGGCACATCCGCCCAGCGGTCCAGCTCGATCAGTGTCTCGTGGGCAAAGGTCCGCGCCATAATCCCATCGACATAGCGCGCGAACACGCGGGCCATGTCCCTGGCCGGCTCGCGCTGACCGATGACGCCGATGTCTTCGGGCTTCATATACATCGCCATCCCGCCCAGATCATACATCGCCACCTGAAAGCTGACACGTGTGCGCAGGCTGGTCTTTTCAAACAGCATCGCCAGCACCTTGCCGGATAGACACAGATCGCGCCCGCCGTTTTTATACAGTTTTTTCAGATCGCCGCTGAGCGTCAGCAGCTCCTGCAACTGATCGGTCGTGCAATCGTGAATCGTCAGGAAACTTTTCATAACGGCTCTCCCTGACCCAGCACCTCATCCAGAATCGCAACGGCCTGGTCGATTTCTTCGGGTGTGACAATCATCGACGGCATAAACCGCAGCACCGTCTCCTGCGTGCAGTTGATGCGCAGGCCTTTGTCAAGGCACCGGCTGACGATCTCAGCGCCCGGCGTGGTCAACTGAATGCCGATCATCAGGCCCTGGCCGCGAATGTGGTCGATGATGGGATATTTTTCTTTGAGCGTTTCGAGTTTTTGACGGGCATAGTCGCCCATCTTAATGGTATTGTCGAGCAGATGGGCCTCTTCGATGGCCTCGATCACGGCAATCGCCGCCGCACAGGCCAGGGGATTGCCGCCGAAGGTCGAAGCGTGCGTGCCGGGAACCAGCGACGCGGCGATCTCAGGCCGTGCCATCATCGCTCCGATCGCGGCACCGCCGCCGAGGGCCTTGGCCATCGTGATAATATCCGGCGTCACATCGTAATGCTGATAGCCGAACCATCGCCCCGTGCGGCCCAGGCCGGTCTGTACCTCGTCCAGAATCATCACCGCCCC